>CAIZLB010000019.1 GCA_903933735.1 uncultured bacterium
ATGATAAAAGTGTTTTCTTTGATAATATCAAACATATTGATCTCAATTTACAGCTATTTTATATATAAAAAATTAATTTTTAAATAAAACATGAAGACAATAATAAAATACATCTTAATAAGTAGAATATTTTTAATAATAATGGCCATGTCTTCATTGTTGTTGATACCCATGATTAAAAACAAAACACATAGTGGGGATTCTAGTCCAAGAACCATCAATCAAGGTGATCATATATACATATATACAGAACCAAAACCGATGTATCAAAGTATGTGGTCTGTCTGGGATAGTAAATGGTATATAAGTATAGCTGAAGATGGGTATTCAAATCAAAAGTACCCTTACAGAACTACAGATAACAAAGGTTTTATGCCATTATACCCTATCTTGATTTGGTTATTTTCCACGTTTATACTACTCGGCAATAGTCACCTTGCAGGATTTTTGATATCAAATATATTTTTAATATTATCTTTTTATTTTTTGAAAAAATTTGTCGAATCAGAAGAGAGACTAAAAGATAAAGTAAATATAGAAAACACTTATTTGTATTTACTTTTTTTTCCTACATCTTATTTTTTATCTAGTATTTATCCCGAATCTTTATTTTTATTTTTAAGTATATTAACTTTTTATCTAATAAATAAAAATAAGATTATATGGGCCTGTATTGTTATAGGATTGGCTTTTATCACAAAAGTATTTGGAATATTTTTATTAATACCCTTGGGTTTCTATATATTTAAAAATAAAAAAATTATCCCACTAAAGAAGTTAATTTCCTATATATTAACACTGTCTGTCATACCCTTATCATATCTTTTTTATATGTTTAAAGTATCTAATGACGCTCTTGCCTATCTACATATACAGGAAGCATTCTTTAGGCATAACTGGGTGAACCCTTTACAAACAATTTTTATTGATATTTTTTGCAATACATCATCACAAACATTATTACATGGCCTGATTACAATTTTTGCATTAGTAGTCATTGTATTAGGTCATAAAATAATAAAATTAGAATATCTTTTATATAGTTTATGTTATATACTGTTTACACCTTTAACTGGTATGGTGAACGGTAACGCTAGGTATATAGCAAGTCTATTTTTCATACCAATAATATTGAGCGTTATTATTAAAAGTGAAAATATTAAATTGATATATGTTTACATAATATCTTTCATACAAGGATTTATATTTATATGGTGGTTAATTGGATCCGGTTTCACTTCATAAAAATGAATACATTATGTCAACAAATTCAACAAAAATAAGCTTTATACTCCCCTGCCTAAATGAAGAAAAAGGTTTACGATTGGTCATACCTGAGATAGTTTTTATAGCCGGAAAAAACAATCTTAATTATGAAATAGTTTTAGCAGATAATAATTCTACAGACGACAGTATTAATACTGCAATAAGTTTAGCAAAGAATCTAAACATAGAGTCTAGGCTAAATATTGTTACAGAAAAGATTCAAGGGTACGGCTCAGTTTATCGTACAGGTTTTAACAATGCCAAAGGTGATATATTCATAATGGCCGATAGCGATGGTACATATGATTTTAATAATATTAATAATTTTCTAAAAAAAATAGATGAGGGATATGATATGGTTATAGGAAATAGATTTTCTGGAAAAATGGAAAAAAAATCTATGCCTTTTGTAAACAGATATATAGGTAATCCTATATTATCTGGTCTTGTTAGAGTTATATTCGGTATAAAGATTAAAGATATACATTCTGGCATGAGATGTATAAAAAGAGATACTTATCATAAGTTAAATCTAAAAACCAATGGTATGGAGTTTGCATCTGAGATGATAATAAGAGCTGCAAAAAATAAAATAAAAATAACAGAAGTCGATATAAATTACAGACTTAGATCCGGTAATTCTAAATTAAAAAAAATAAGAGATGGTTTAAGACATCTCAAATTTATTTTCTCTAATATCGTTTAATTATGAGCCACTATAACAGCTACCGTACGGATCGTTAATATCACAGTAACTATAACAACTACCATATGGATCGTTAACATCACAATAACTATAACAACTGCCGTATGGATCGTTTACGTCACAATAATCACTACCTGAGCCACCAGAGTAACAACTACCATAGGGATCATTTACATCACAATAACTATAACAACTACCGTAAGGATCGTTAACATCACAGCTACCTGAGCCACCAGAGTAACAACTACCATACGGATCATTTACATCACAGTAATCACTACCTGATCCGCCAGAGTAACAGCTGCCGGAGGGATCATTAACATCACAAGAACCAAATTCAGGACCACCCCCTGATTGTGTATTATTATAATTAGTACCGACATTGAGACCTGTAGTAAGATTTACATTAGGATTCATCGGTAATGTATTTCCGTAGCTAATACCAGCAAAAGCTTGATAACCATCTACGGTTTTAGTATTTTCTAAAAATGATCCAAATACTGCATTTCTAACTTTATTGGATATCACAGCAGCCAACGGACCAGAAGATATATAATTACCATCTTGATCATATGAAGCCCCTGCCACAATGCTTGCGTCACTCATATATACATAACAATAGCCCTTGGACGCCTGTGCATCTGCTGTAGGTTTAGATGATAAAGCTTTTGCCTGTATCAAAGTATCGTAAAAGTCATTCATAAAACTGATTAACCCAGGATCATTACAGATAATACTTCCATCTGCGTTATGGGGTATTGAGGTAAAATCTGGATAATTAGATTTAGGAACAGAACCATTAGTGTTGAGAGCATATATATTTATAGCTTTTTCTATAGATCTCATCTCTGCTACTCTTTTTGTATCCCTTGCTTTAACCCTAACTGAAGAGAAAGAGGCGGTCATAATAGAGCTAAGTAATCCTATTATAGCTATAACAACCAACAACTCTATCAGAGTAAAACCTTTGTTTATATTTGCTTTAAATTTCATATATTTAATTATTGTTAAAGCTTAATTCTGGTGATGGTATGGCGGTTTTTACAGATGTAAAATTAGTAAAAAGAAAAATGGATACAATTATCAAAATAACGACAGCCGTCAGCATAAGGCCTAATGCCTGTTTTTCATTTTTGACGATATGTTTGTTAACCAAAATTTTAACCATAGTTGGAACCTCTAATTCCCCTAAAACTTTTCTAGATTTTATATTAAACTTTGATTCATCAAAAGTTATAGATGATTCTGTGGAAATATCTATAGTGTTATTTTCAATCGACATAGAGATATTATTACACTTTTAGAGATTAACATCAATGTATTGTGCGCATGCTTGGGTTCGAACCAAGGACCTTTCGAGTATCAGTCGAATGCTCTACCAGCTGAGCTACACGCGCAGACGTTCGTTTCTTTCGTTTCGATCAGAAGTCCTCGTAAAATTTTTATAAAAATTTTCCTGCGGATGATCTCACTCAATAAACTCACTCAGGAAAAATATCACTGAGTAATAATATTTATACGACAAAAAATACTATGTAAAGAGTATTACATAATTTTACTAAAATCACAATATATCGAGTTAACTTATTAACATAATCAATCAAACAAATTCTTTTGTTCTGTTTAAGTCCCCGTCTTTCCGAGATGTCAAAGTTTTACGAACTTCATCGCTTATATGAACGACAGCATATAAGAACTGTTGAATACTAATTGCTTAGATTCAGTAACGACCGTTATTAATTTTTAACCCTCGAAAGAGCTAAAAACAGTTTTCACTTGAATAAATCCACGAACAGCTTCCGCTACCCGTGCCTTGTTACGACTTACTCCCTGTCACCAAGCTTACCGTAGTCCCACACATGGTGAGATATCGGGTACTCCTGGCTCCCTTGAGTTGACGGGCGGTGAGTACAAGACTTGAGAACGTATTCACCGCGGTATGTCTGACCCGCGATTACTAGCGATTCCAGCTTCATGAAGTCGAGTTGCAGACTTCAATCCGAACTGAGGCCGGTTTTAAACGGTTTGCTCCGGGTCGCCCCATTGCGTCGCGTTGTACCGACCATTGTATTATGTGTGTAGCCCAAGATGTCAAAGGGACATGCGGACCTGGCGTCATCCTCGCCTTCCTCCCAGCCTAGAAATCACAAATACTTTTTAAAAAATATTTCTGAGCTTTAGGCTGGGCAGTCTCGTGTGACACTTATAACACACGACGAGGGTTGCGTTCGTTACCCCACTGAAGGGAACAATTCAAACCACGAACTGACGACGGCCATGCATCACCTGCCTAACTGTCTTGCGAGGGCTCTAGTTTCTTAGAGCTTTCAGTTAGGTGTCAAACCTTGGTAAGGTTCTTCGTTTACCTACGAATTAAACCACATAATCCACCGCTTGTGCAAGTCCCCGTCTATTCCTTTGAGTTTTAACCTTGCGGTCGTACTACCCAGGCGGTACTCTTATCGCGTTAGCTTAGTCTCGCAGGGGGTCGATTCCCCACAAAACTAGAGTACATCGTTTAGGGCGTGGACTACTGGGGTATCTAATCCCATTCGCTACCCACGCTTTCGTGATTCAGTGTCAGTAATGTGCCAGTGTGCTGCCTACGCTTTTGGTATTCCCCATAGTATCAACGGATTTCACCCCTACTCCATGAGTTCTACACACCTCTCACATACTCTAGTTATACCGTTTCCTATGCATATCTTCGGTTGAGCCGAAGGCTTTAACACAAGACTAATATAACCACCTACTCACCCTTTACGCCCAATAATTCCGGATAACGCTCGGGGCACTCGTATTACCGCTGCTGCTGGCACGAGTTTAGCAACCCCTTATTCATGAGGTACAATCAATAAACTTTTTCCCTCATAAAAGGTTTTTACATACCTAAGTACTTCATCAACCACGCGGCGTCGCTCCATCAGACTTTCGTCCATTGTGGAAAATTCTCGACTGCAGCCACCCGTAGGTGTATGGGCCGTGTCTCAGTCCCATCGGTGAGGGTCAGCCTCTCAGCTCCTCTAGACGTCATTGCCTTGGTAGGCCATTACCCTACCAACTAGCTGATATCAGATAGGCTCGTCCTTAAGCGCAACTAAATAAATAGCACTTTACTCCGTAGAGACTATCATGTATTAGCATATCTTTCGATATGTTATTCATGACTTAAGGGAAGATACCTATGTTATACTACCTCGTTCGCCACTAAGACAATTCTTGATGTAATCTTAAAAAGTCTCCGTTCGACTTGCATGCCTTATCCACGCCGCCAGCGTTCATCCTGAGCTAGGATCAAACTCTAATTAAAAAACTCAAACAGAACAAAAGAAAGGATTTGATTTAATTAAATTAATAATAAATTTCTTGCATATATTGTGATGTAAAATATTCTATTTTCAATGTGTTGTTCGTTGGAAATTCTTTCTAAATCCATCAAGGATTCAAAGGTTTAATTTCCATTCCGTATGGGTGTCTATTATACTCGAAACGAAAACAAAGTCAAGCATTGTTGATAAGTATTATCTATAACCACCAAAGTAAGTTTTTACCTAGGAAATATATCATATAAAAAGCCACTATAATGAATGGTCCAAACGGTATTTCACTCCTAAGTTTAAAGGATGGAAGTCGTCTTGCAAAGTATTGAAGTTTCTTATTATGCAAGAATCTGATCTTTATACCTAAGGCATTGTTAGGGGTTGAAAATGCGTCAAACATCTCTCGTATCAAAGTCAGACCTATGATAGATATCGCCCCAATCCAAAAAGAATACATAAGAGCTGTATAGCCATAAGATATTCCAAGTCCCCACCCAACAATAAGTGCCAGCTTAGCATCCCCTAGTCCCATCCATCTACCACCAGAGACCAACCAGAATAATGCAAAAGGTAATGCAACGATCGGTCCAGCGAGCAAGACAGCTATAGTTCCAAACCAACCTATTTTAAATATTATAAGGCTTATAACTATCTTTACAAACATCAAGATAACACCTGTGTAGACCAAGCTGTCAGGAATAATTTTATGTCTAAAATCATAAACAAATATACATATTAAAAGTGACAATAAACTAAGATCAAAAACAAAGAAAATATATTTGAAAAAAGACATCTGAGTTAATACGGAAAAAATGACACCTTTATTAAAAATGTTATTACCTATGAAAATATCATTATCGAAAAAATAAAAATATGTTACAAAGACAAACATAAGCCCTGTGAAAATCTCGACCAATGGGTACTGAACCGAGATCTTTGATTTACAAGTTCGACATCGTCCACGGAATAGTAGATAGGACAATATAGGCACAAGATCTTTGGGTCCCAAAGCTCGACCACAAGAAAAACACTTGGAGTGACCTTTGCTTATACTAAGGTTTGTGTTGAGGCGATAGATTACGACGTTCAAGAAGCTACCGATTATGGATCCAAAGATGAATGTTATGATAAGGGTTGTTATTGTCATATTTGACTATTGTAGCAAATAGTTAGGGGGTTTGGTAGATAAACATTATCTAAACCTGCAAAACTTTTAATTATGGCGAATTCGCCATAATTAAGATAATCTATATTTTTAGTATTGAGTATTATTTCATTAAAAATTCTTTCAATGCTGCAAATGGCTTTATCTGTAAATATGTTTTTTTATCATCCTCCTCATCAAGCTGAGCCCGAGTTAATTCATATCCTTTAGGAATAAATATCCTGTCCCAACCATAACCATTTTCACCAACTGGACTTTCCGAGATTACTCCTTCAAGAATTCCTTCAAACAATTCTAGATTCACCCCATCATAATATCCAAAAACACATCTTGCTACTGCCTCTCTAGTATTAGTACCAATCATTGAGCAGATTACTTCGAAAGGTACATTGTCTACAAAAAATTTTATAAAGGGACCAGGGAGGCCATTTAGGGCTTTAAACTCCAAAGATACATCTTCCACAATTACCGGCGTTTTAATTTTATCATATGCCTGCCTAACTTTATGTTCGACTATTTCCCTAAGATTCAAAGATTGAATCTCATCTAAATCAAGTTTTTTATGTTTAACAAAAAATCCTAAATATTTAGCGAGGTAGTCGGCCTTGTTCTGATTTCCGGTTATGAAAGTAATATTTTTATTTGCCATATATTTATATTTATAGCATCTGAGATGGTTACTGTTCTCGATTTTGATATTATCGGCGGGCGCATTCGTGCTGGAACCGAATGATGTAAGACCTGCAGGGTAGGTTTGTAATGATTTAAAGATAACATATTGACCCTATTCGTGCGAGTTAAAAAATGACACGTATTTAATATCTTAAATTCGAATTTACTATTTAAATATCTTATTTACTCCGTACCCCTTATGTATCGAACTATCTACAGGGTTTAAATATACAATTTTACTATCTTTTTCATATCTTCTGATTTTAGATTTAAATTCGCTTTGTGCTCCATCTTCTTTTTGAATAGAAATAAATTCTTTTGTATAATACTCCACTACATTGGAACCAGCTTCAGGCTCATCTGAAGTTTCGTCTTCATTTTTTATGAAGAAAATCTTTTCCGTAAATGGTTGAATGACACCTCCTAATCCTTCCGTGAGCAATTCATATTTCTTAAGTCGAAGTGATTGACCTCCTTGAGTAACATAATAAATTGAATCCGTGAGTTCTTGTTGAGTTTCAGTTAAGTATCCAATCGAACTTCTAGTAGTAAATTTTGTTTTCCAAATATCTAAGCTATCTAGATAAGCAGTTACCTTATCTAGATATTTACGAGAAATATCTAAAATTGGTTTATATATTTTCTGTTTTAATTCAAATATTTCTCTTTCTGCTTCATCAGAAAGACCTTCAATTTTTCCTCTTTTTTGAAGATCTGCTTGAGATAATTGTTTTCTTTGTTCATCAAAGTCCTCTTCAGCTTTTTTCATATCAAATTTCAAAAATTCTCTTTCGTGTTTTTCTTCATCAGCAATTCCTTTTAAGACTTTATTTACTTCCCTCAATTGATTCAAATCTTCAATGGAAATAGATTGTTCAGAAAAAGGTAGACTATCTCTTTCATCCCAGATATCAGAAATATTTTGAGCGTTTACTTCCTCAAATGACTTTTTATACCCATCGTCTACAGACCTGAGAAAAGCTTCTTTTATAGTTCTCTCTCCTCTTTTATTTTTATGCATAGATCGAGGTGAAGCTAAGAGATAATCTTCAGGCTTCGCAATTGCATTCAGCAACAAGGAGCACCCTTCTTTTTTGAATTGCCAATAAAGCTCTAAAATCTTTTCGTAATCTTCAGGCTCCAATTCTTTAAGCATATCAACAATTCGTAAATCTGTTCTAACAATCTCACCCCCTTCTTTGAATTGCGTAATAGCTCTCTCTAACTTATTATTATCCTCCAGAAACTTATATGCCGCAAAAAATCCATACCCACTTGCATCACCTATTATATGTCGCTTAAAATTTAATTTTACATCTTCAGAAACTCTCTCGTCGAGCCTCATCCCACCGAAACTATTTAAATAACGAGGATATTTATCATCTTCTGGGTGTATTCCTAATTTATTAAAAGCGATATATTCCTTGATCTCACGATCAACTGGTCCGGGATTAATATCTATATACAATCTTCCTTCTTCTCCTAAAATCTTCTTCAGCTCCTCAACTTGTTCTTCGTCACCTGTATAGTTTTCCGTAAGAAGAAAATATATGAGACGGCTCGTTCTACCGTTTCCATCCATGTATTGATGAATAGCATTGATGCCGGCAGCGGATAAAAGTCCAGCTGTTTCCAAATCACCTTCTTGTACCAACCTTTTGACCAAGTAGAACATCTCTTGTGATAAGGCTTCTTTATCTTGCTGACGAGGAGGATAGTGAGGTTTATCAAAATTAAAAGCTTTTGCCATACTTCCATCTTTAGTCATGATAGCTACAGAATCACCATCAGCCCCTCTTTCATGCAAAGGAATATCTCTGAGCAGTCCATTAACAGCATCTGTAAATCTTTGAAATTGTTCGAAGGTCAAGCTTTCGATGAATTCCTGCTTCGATTCTGGAGTAGAGAATATTTCTGTTGCATGAAGCTTATCCATAAATAAAACTAGTTTTTCTGATTGTCTGTCTCGAGGCAGTTCTGCTATAGGTTGTTCAAATTTTTTCATATATTTATTATATTATCAGAATAATTTTTAATTATACAACTCTATCAAAGTGTTTTATTAACCCCTCTCATGCTAATACGAATTGGCAGGCCCACAAGGACTCGAACCTTACAGGTTCAGTATGGGTTTCCTATTTTCTCGAATTCCTAGAATTCTCGAAAATATAGGAGAACCCTTTCGAGTCCTAAAAATCCTACGGATTTTTTAATTCTCGAGTTTAATAATGTTAGCGGGCCCACAAGGACTCGAACCTTGAACTGCGCGTTTGGAGTGCGATATTTTACCATTGAAACTATGGACCCTTTTTTTTCAAACCTGAACATATATTAGCACGGATCTCATAAATTAAAAATGACGCCTTTCAAAAACAGAAAGGGTCACTTTTAATCAAGATGCTATTTCTTTCCTTCTTCAAAAACTTCTCGCTTTCTTGTAACTTTATTATACTTTTTAAGTTTAAGTTTTGGCATAGTTGAAGAACCTGGTTTTCCAGATTTTCTCATATGTATAACTTGACCTGTTTTTTTATGTCTTAATTTAACTATTTTCTTTTGTGGCATATTTTTAAAAAATTATTTTATTAATTTGGTGCGCAGAGTAGGATTTGAACCTACGTAGCCCGAAGGCGTCTGATTTACAGTCAGATGCGATTGACCACTCCGCCATCTGCGCTTTGTGTATACAATATATCTTTTTTTGAGACAAAAGGCAAATTATACGTTAAGTGAGTTTTTTAATAGTATTATTATCTATTAATAACCGCATCTGAGATATTGCTATATCGTTCAGTTTTATCAATCTGTCTTTTTGAGATAATCCATTTTTGATGAATTCAGAGTTTAAAACCTCAAGATTTGATAAACAAATGAGTTGAGTTATTTCTGCATAATCTCTCATATTTCCTTCTGTGTCTTTATTATTTAATCTCCAATCTTTTGCCGTCATACCAAATAGCGCCATGTTTAAAACATCTGCCTCGTTTGCATAGATAACATTTGAATCTTTAAGTGATATCTTGTTAGGGATGATTATATTTTCTTTTATTGAGTTTGTGTGGATTTTGTAATTGACTTTAGTTAACATTCTTTTTACATTCCATTCTAGGTTTTTATTAGAAAATTCTTCATTTTTGAGTCTTTGAAATTCTTTTATGAGATATAGTTTAAATTCTGGTGATAACCAGCTGGTAAATTCAAAAGCTATATCTTTATGAGCAAATGTACCTCCGTAGCGACCTGATGATGATTTTATGCCTATAGCACCCGTCTTTTTAATCCACTTCTCAGGAGAAATGACAAAACTATTATTACCAGCCTCTTTTTTAAACTGGTCGAATTCGACCAGTTTAAAATTTATATTATTTATTTTCTCCCAAATACCTATAAATTCTATAGTATTTTTATTTCTCATCCAGTTTTTGACTATACCTGCCGGAAATTTTGCGTCTTTAAACTTTGCCAGATCAGTCAGCGAAAAATAATCATCACCAATATCTGACATGTTTACGTTTATAATTTGATTATTTATTGTTATTTTTTCCATGAGGAAATCATAACAAAACAGGGTTAAAATAAACCCGAAGAAGTTATAAAGATTTTAGATAAGATTATTCTATAAAAAATGTCTTAAACTTCTCCAAATCATCTCTCACTTCATCACTATTCTTCCCTCTATGTATAGCATTTCTAAAGTATTGACCACCCTCTGCCATCTGGTGACCGTCATGTTCACCAAATAGATATCTTAAAGAATCTTCATCACATTCACCAGGTTTTGTATTCTTTCCTATTATAGAAACAACTTTATCGATCAAACCATTATCCCCCTCCAACATCAACACGGTACTAGGACCTTGGGAAAAATGTTTAGCATTTTCAAATTGAATCTGTGCAGGCATGTTTCTATACATAACTCTATTTACAAAATCTAAAGGTAAGATTTTTGTAACTGATTCCACAATCTCCAAACCTTCATCTTTAAATCTATCTATGATTGCTTGTAAATGAAAATAAGCATCAGGTTTTACTACCACTATCATACGATCTTTCGGTTCTTTTTCTTGAGATGATTCAAAATTCATATATTTGTTATTCGAATTTATCAAAAGTTACAGTCTTGATATTGTCGAAATCATGTCCATAATGTTTAAAAACAAATCTCGCATCTTGATCAAATCTCTTTTCCCAATCTAGCCCTATCTTACTCGCAACAGCTTTTAAAGCATCGACAGAAGAGCCCTCAACCTCAACATATGGAGGTATTTGAGGCCAAGTATCTATATCCAATGTAACATCATCCAGCTCAAAAGTATGACGATATTTTTCAACTATACGATATGCCGGCCAACCTATAGTTTCTAAAAATAATTTAGCATTTTCAAAACTTGAAACCTCAAATTCTATCTCTTTTGCAGAATCAACTTCTTGTTTAGCATTTGATTTATACGTCATGAAAGTTTTATCACCTTTCTTCCTTAAACGTACAAAATATTTTTCTCTTAAACATTTTTCTTTATCATCATAGAAAATAATCTCATCGAGCTTTTTTTCACCGAGATCTTTAGCATTTAATGATTTTAATTTTTGTATTAATTCATCTTTATTTATATCTAAAAATCTTGTCTCTATTTCAGTATTCATGTATGTATGATACCATCCCTACCCGACCAATCCAACCTCCTCAGGCAATATAGCCATTATAGGACTATTCACAAAATCTTTTTTGTTTCTGGTAATAATGTAATCAGCATCTACAGCTTTCGCTGAAACTATTTGCAAAGCATCCTCAAAGTCAGCCACATCTAAATCTAATGCAAGTTTTGCATCATCATGACCTACTGTTACAACATTAGCAAAGTACAATATATCTTTCACAGACAACTTTGCTATTTGGTTATTAAGATTTTTTTCAAGTATATAAAATAAATTTGATAGAGTGTGCCAAGAAATATATATTTTATTTTTATTTAAAATGCACTTATTAACAAAATCAGTGGCTATCCCCCCACCTTTTCTATCTAATACAATATCTAAGAATATATTTGTGTCTATAAAATATTTCATGATATTTTCAATTAATGCACATGCTTCTCTACTAAATAATGTAACCTAGGATCATATTCTTTATGGGCTGGATTTATCTTATTTTTAACTTTTTTATCAAAATCTGCACTCTTAATTTTACTAGCCCATTTATTCAAAAAAGATCTTGCACCAGAAACTTCTGCATCGCTCATCTTTTCTCCTTTTAAAGATAAATATTCTTCCATAGATAAAATAACAGCAACACCCCTTCCTTGTCGTTGTATTTCAATAGGTTTATGTTGAACAGTATCCAACAACATACCTAATGACTGTTTTGCTTCTGTGGCTGATATTTTATTCATATTTTATATAATACACAAAATAAACAACTTTGTCTATTTTGGACAAAGTTGTTTATTTTGATTTTATTATTTTTTATTTAACACCCTCTTCCCCTTGACAACCTTCTTGACTTTTACATCTTTGACCTCCCTCACCTCGCGAATCGCCTTATTTTCAAAAGACAATTCTCCTTGTTTATCTATATCTACAATAACTTGCCTGTTAGCAACGAGGCCTTTATCTATAATCATCGATGCCAAAGGTGTTAAGACTTTAGACTGTATGAGACGTCTGAGTGGACGAGCTCCATACTGAGGGTTATAACCTTCTTTAGCCAAAAGATCATAAACTGTATCTTTGAAAACTAGATGTATACCTTTTTCCAAAAGTCTGTCTTGAACTTTTTTAATCTCTATATCGACAATCTTTCTTATAGACTCCGGCGACAACACATCAAACAAAATTATCTCATCTAAACGATTCAAGAATTCTGGTTTGAAATAATCTTTAAGTGATGACATGACTTTTTCTTTGATTCCTGCATAAACATCTTGATCGTTAGAAGAATCAGCAAAACCGATGTTCTGCATCTTATCTATGAATTGGGCACCGATGTTTGATGTCATGATGATAATGGTGTTCTTGAAGTTTACAGTTCTACCTTTTGAATCAGTTAGACGACCATTGTCCAATACTTGAAGAAGTATGTTAAATATCTCAGGATGAGCTTTTTCAATCTCATCAAATAATATAACTGAATAAGGTCTATGTTTAATCTTATCAACCAAAG
The DNA here is from genome assembly GCA_903933735.1 of uncultured bacterium. GTDB lineage: Bacteria > Patescibacteriota > Minisyncoccia > Phycocordibacterales > CAIZLB01 > CAIZLB01. The sequence goes on from CAIZLB010000019.1 coordinate 13,290, forward strand.
TTCCTGAATCTTCATGTCCAACATATCCTGGTGGTGCACCTATGATCTTAGAGACTGTATGTCTTTCACCGTATTCGGACATATCTACACGTATCAAAGCTTTCTCGTCGTTAAACATAAACTTGGCAAGAGATTTTGTAAGCTCAGTCTTTCCCACCCCTGTAGGCCCCAAGAATATAAATGAGCCAAGTGGACGAGCGGGATCATGTATACCTACACGAGATCTTTTTATGGTATCTGAAATCTTTTTAACTGCATCATCTTGTCCTATAACTTCTGACTTTAGAACATCTTCCATGCGAGAAAGTTTCTTCATCTCTTCCTCCATCATGCGTGATACTGGTATGCCGGTCCAGGAAGAGACAACAGCGGCTATGTCAGCCTCATTGATTTCTTCTTTGAGGATTCTCTTTGTTGTATCAAGTTTTCGAAGCTTTTTGAGTTTGTTTTCAAGATCTTGTTCCATGATTGGTAATTTTCCATATCTTATCTCTGCAGCTTTCACTAGATCAGCGACGGCTTCGGCTCTGTTTGATTCTTGTGTTAATTCCTCTATATTTTTCTTTAGATCTTTGATACCGGTGATCAATTCTTTTTCTACATTCCATTTACCTTCTATATCAGAGACACTATCTTTGATCTCATTGATATTATTTTCAATATTTTTAATACGAGCTTTTATATCTTTGTTTTCTGGATCTTTTGATAGGGCTTGTTTTTCTATCTCAAGTCTTAAGATCTTTCTATGTGCATCTTCTATAGCTTGTGGCTTATTCTCTAAAGAGATCTTCAAAGTTGAAGCAGCTTCATCGATCAAATCAACGGCTTTATCTGGTAATTGCCTATCTGTTATGTATCGACTTGAAAGTTGTACTGCGGCTACTATAGCCTCATCGAGTATACGCACACCGTGGAATAATTCGTATTTTTCTTTAAGACCACGAAGTATAGCTGTAGCATCTTCCCCCGACGGTTCTTCAACATATACAGGTTGAAAACGTCTTTGTAAGGCAGGGTCTTTTTCTATATGTTTTTGATATTCACGAAGTGTTGTTGCACCTATAGCTTTAAGTTCACCACGAGCAAGAGCTGGCTTTAACATGTTAGATGCATCAAGTGACCCTTCAGCACCACCGGCCCCTACTATAGTATGAGCTTCATCGATGAATAAGATGTATTTTCCATCGGCTTTATCTATCTCTTTCAATATGTTTTTTAATCTATCTTCAAATTCTCCGCGATACTTTGTACCTGCTACAAGAGAACCTATATCAAGTGAAAGTAATTCTTTATTTTTTAAAGACTCAGGTACATCACCCATAGCAATACGACTAGCTAGTCCTTCAACTATAGCAGTTTTTCCAACCCCGGCTTCACCTAAGAGTATGGGATTATTTTTTGTACGGCGAGACAATATCTGTATTACACGAGAGATCTCGGAATCTCTACCTATGACTGGATCAAGTTTATTTTCACGTGCCAAAGCCGTGAGGTTTCGAGTAAACTTAGCTAAAGCTTTTGTCTTTTTTGTCTCACCTGTATTCTCTCCCGCGGGTGTGTTTTTTTGTGAACGTAAAAAAGTTAAAGCTTCTAGAGATTTTTCTTTATCGATCTTAAACTTTTCAATAAGCTCTCGAGCTGGATTCAATGTATCAAAAAATGCAATGAATAGATGCTCAACTGAAACGAAGTTGTCTTTGATCAAAGCTGCTACATTTCCAGAATTTTCCATAAGCATAATAAGCTCTGGGGTTAAGAAAAGTTGATATGCGGGAGATAAGGTGTTCGATATAGATGACTCTGAATCTATAGCCTCAAAAGCATTGTCGGTTAATAAGATATAATCTACATCTAGTTTTTCAAGTATAGAGATAACCACAGAATCTTCCTGTGTTAATAGAGAAACCAATAGATGCATAGGTGAGACGTTAGTTTGTCCTCTTTCTATAGCAAGTTCATGTGCTCGGCGTATAGCCTCTTTGGCACGAGTTGTAAAATTGTTTAATGGTGGCATAGACATATGAAAGAGTATAACACATATGTCAACTGGGGTTTATTGACAAATACAGGTTTATCAATAGTATATATAGTGTATGAATATAACACCGAGACCGATAATTCCAGCTAGTTTGAGATTCCCCCATCACTTTAGAGGCCAAGTTGGGGCTGTCTACATAAACACATTTGGTACTAAATCAATAAAAATACACCCGCTGAAAGTTTTTGGCGAAAGAGATAAAATATTATCAGTAGGATTAGGTACAAAAAGTCTGAATCTTAGTATAGAGGACCCTGCCCTACTGGGTATGGATGAATTTGCACATTTAAAGATTATTGCTGACCGTCATTCAACTTATCAATCATTCGATTCTATTGGATATATAAATCATTTACAGGATTTAGATGCCGATTATGTCTGCACACTTTATTATTTACGTGATTTAAAAAATAGACATGGGAGCAATATCGATATGGAATTACTTTTCGAAGCAATACATAAATTCACATTCCCTAAATAGACAATCTCGATTCACAATGCCGGGTGGGACTATTTGTCCACCCGGTGTTTTTTTTATTTTAACTTTTTTCTATTATCTATAAACTTATCTTTTGAGATAACTTTCTTTTTTATAACTTTTTCTATATTTTTTCTAGCATTTCCAGCAACCCGACCACCTTCTTTTGCAACTTTTTTATTTTCTTGTAAACCTTTCAGTTGTCGATACTTCTGCCAACATATTTAAAACTAATTCTAGATTCGTTCTTGATTCCTTTGTATTTTTTATACTCTTTTGTATTCATACCAGACCAAGCTTTAGTTATTTCATTTGTTAATATGGCAAATTCTAAACCCTCTGTAACATCACCTTCTTTCCATTGATCAGTTAAATCTTTTCTAACTTCTATAGTTTTCAATCTTTGATTTATCCACTCCTTTGAATATCCTTTTTGCAAATAGGTATTAATTGCCCTGTCAAAGACTTTCTCAGGATCTTCGATTTCTTCTATTCTCTCATAGCCAACTTTGGCCAACCAAAGTTTTAAAGGTTCAGCCTTAGGAGAAGGTATCGATTGGATGAGACGAAACAAAGTTTCTGTATCAACAGCATCTGTATTGTAAAATTTACCATCTTTGGCTAAAAATTTCAGTTGGTGACATTTTGTCACCAACTCACTACCTTCATTATTAAGTCTTTCTTTTAATTTATTCCAATATTTTCTAGCAGTCTGAAAATCTATTTGCTGTGTTAATACTTGAACAACATCAACAACAGAAAAATACCAAAGTTCTTTTTCATCATCCCAAATACGACGAATCTCTTTTTGTTCGAATATTAGTATTGATTTTTTCTTTGGGTTTTTGTTGTCCATTTATATATTATATCAAGGGTGTCAATCATTGCATTCTCCTCAAAAAAGTTGTATTTTAAAAGAGTCTAGAACAACCCCTTAACTACCATGAGTAACCCAGCAGGAAGAAAAGATAAAGAAGCAAAAAGACCTACAAGACTACAATACTACTCCCACAGAACATTAGAAGAAAAAGTTATACCGGAGCATAGGACTAGGGTGTGTCAAACGAGAATGCAAGTCGCAAATACAGACTTAGACCTGAGAATCCAAGAACTTGAGTTAGAATTGATATTAGGATGCCCCGTCGAATAGACGGGGTTGTTTTATTGACAAAAATCAATTCATCATTAATATTATTAATGTTATGAACACACTACTAAACACGATATTACCGCCGAGTCTTAGGGCTCTCCATAATGGTTATTACATCCATGACAATCACCGCAAGAGATTTGCTGTAATCAGCCTAGCCGGTCTGAAAGGGATAGGGTTTGAAGTCAGAGTAGGGGTTTGGTCATCAACCTCACCCCCCAATCCACATAGGGACAATGAGGTCACTGTCACCTTATACAAAGAGTTTGAAAACCCTAGTAATTGTCATCGACGTTTCACCCAAGAGGCAGCGAACATGCTGCGAGAGGATGAATTTAAATGGCTGTTGTGGTCAATACAATGTATCGGAGATCATCTTGACTTGGTCGGATCAGCAGCGGCTGGTAATCGAGAGTCAGGTATTATCTATGCGTACCTGATGACATTGGCCAAACAATTCGAGGTGGATGCAAGATTGATTTTCGATTATCTACGGAAACTTACAGTCGACACAGGGACCATCGACATCACAGCTTTGCTACAAAAGCCTTGGTAGCGATTTCGAGAATACAAACACACATCGGGACGCTTTCGAGCCTCCCGGTGTTTTTATTTTACAAACTCTTACTCTCAATCTTCTCTTTCAAAAATCTTATCATCTCATCATATGACAAACCTGTAACCTTCTCATCATTTCTACCTTCAAGTGAAAAGGTATTACTCTCCATCTCTTTATCCCCCACTACAATCAGATATGGGACCTTCTCAAGTTTTGAGGCACGAACTTTTTTTCCAAGACTTTCATTACTTTGATCTATCTCAACACGTATATCTTCAGAGGCAATTTTCTTAAATAAATCATGGGCGAAATCCATCTGCCTCTCGCCTATTGGAATAACTTTAAGTTGTACAGGTGAAAGCCAAAGTGGAAAAGCTCCGGCAAAATGTTCTATAGCCACACCTAAGAATCTCTCTATAGATCCACCGATAGCGCGATGTATAACCACAGGTCTTTCATTTTCCCCTTTTTCATTTACAAATGATAAATCAAATCTTTCTGGTGCATTGAAATCAAGTTGTATAGTTGCAAGTTGCCATTCACGACCAATAGCATCCTTAAACATAAAGTCGAGCTTAGGACCATAAAAAGCGGCTTCATTTTTACCTTCTTTATATGGAAGTTTATTTTCATCACATATCTCTTTAAGTGAAGTCTCTGCAGTATTCCAGATCTCATCTGACCCAAGATAACCAGTTTTGTCATCACCTCGAGTTGATAATCTAACCCAATAACCTTCTATCATATTCATAGTTGTATAGAATTGTTTTATGATATCAACAATAATATTAACCTCTTCTTTTACTTGAGATACACGACAGAATAGATGACCATCATCTTGAGTAATAGCACGCACACGAGCCAGACCTGAAAGTTGTCCGGTTTTTTCATCACGATAAATAGTTGCTGGTTCAAAATATTTTATCGGCATATCACGATATGAAAATTGATTATCTAAAAATAATTGATAATGATGCGGACAGTTCATCGGTTTAAGATAAAAATCTTCTTTAGAAGTACCACCGTGCACCGAAAACATATCATCTAGATAATGTTGTCCATGACCTGAGACTTCATATAACTGAGCTTTAGCTAGATGCGGAGTCCAAACTCTTTGATAACCTTTGTTTTTATGTAGTGACCAAAGATACTTTTCAAGCTCTTGTCTTAAGACTGTTCCCTTTGGTTGAAATAAAGGAAGACCAGAACCAACAAGATCTGAGATAGTGAAAAGTTTTAATTCCTTTCCAAGTTTTCTATGATCTCTTTTTTTAGCCTCTTCTCTGTTGTCAATGAAGGTGTCAAGTTCCGCTTTAGTGTCATAAGCTAAACCATAGATACGAACGAGCATCTTATTTTTCTCATCTCCTCGCCAATAAGCACCAGCGATCTTATCGAGTGTGAATGAATCCTCAGCTATTTCTTTTGTATCTTCAACATGACCTCCACGACAAAGATCTGTGAATTCATAGTCAGTTCCTTTACCTGAGACGTATAGAGTTATCTCTTCACCTTTGTCGACTATACCTTTTATAAGTTCAAGCTTATAGGGATTATTTTTGAAAATGTTTTCCGCCTCGGCTTTGGTAACTTTTTCTTGATTGAAGGATGACCAAGTTTTTAAGACTTTCTTCATCTCATCTTGTATACGTGGAAAATCTTCTTCTTTAGGAGCGTTTGATGGAAAATCAATATCATAATAAAAACCGTTTTCAACTGCAGGACCGATCGTCATCAAAGCATCTGGGTATAGCTTTAATATGGCTCCGGCTAATACATGTGCCAAGGAATGTCTTTTATTTTCTATTGATGATGATTGCATAGAGTGAGTTTAGCATATTTGGACGGGGGTGAAAATGGGGTGATGTTATTTAATCTTTTTTAAACCCGTCGAATTCGACGGGTTTAGATTTAAGGTTATTTCTTCTTAGTAATCTTCTTAAGTTCTTTTTTCTTTTCACTTTCTACTTTCCTCTCGACTTTTTTGACATCTTCCAGTGGTGGTAACTTTTCAGGAACAACACCTCTGGATATCAGAGTTGATCTTACACTTTTATTATTGGTAACATGTTCAGAGGATATCTGATTTTCTGTTTTCATATTCTTTTCTCTTGCATTATGCACCGTAATTGCACTAGCAAATTCTTTGGCTTTCAATAAAATTGTTGGCATGAAATCAGCAATAGGTTTATCACCTGTATTCCATATAATTTTCATATCTGAAGTGGTTTTTCCTCCGAAAAATGCAATATCTCCTTTACTACGGATAAGTGCAAAGTTTTTATTACCACCAGTTTGTTTAAGAATCACCGATGATAATTCCTTTTCTGTTCCAGTAAGTTTTTCTCTAGCTTTTAATCTATCAATCTCAGACAGTCTTTTTTCAATAAGTTCAGCTCTTCTTGTTTGGATGGCAAAATATGTTTGAGCGAAAGCTATTTCCTCCTTTGAAGGGTTGCCATTTTGAGCTATGAGGTAGCAGGCATAACGTGTGAGTGCTATATCATCAATTTCTCTTTGTGCACCCTTACCAAGATCTATCATCTTCCTGACGTCAGGAAAATGATCATAAATTTTTTCACCAAAGACTTCGCACGCTATTTTAGCCTTAAATATAGCATTTAAAAAGTTTTCCCACTTTGAATAACCAAGCAAGTTTTGCAAATCTCTAGCAAACCAAAATTCTAGACCATCATCGGTTTTATGTGCGAAGGACTCGAAGTTTTTTGTGAGTGAATGTATTATTTCTGGTTTCATATGAGTAGTATTTTATCATAGATTTTTTTGAGGAGATGTGGTGTAAATAATATAAAAAAACGCCCCGCACACATGGTGAAGGGCTTAATATCAAAGACAGAATCAGACGATGATTTTCCTCATTCGAAATTCTTATCGATCATAATCATATCATCTTCATTGGTCTGAATGACAGTGACTGAAAAACACAGTTCACCGACAGAATAAGAGACGTAGCGATATCTGATATTGTTATGGGTCTGATAGTCGGTGAACAAATCATCTTTGTTCAAAGTAGAGATCCAAGTAAAGAATCCTTCGATCTGCCGATCTTTAACTTCGGAATGCGGCATTTGCTCAGCGATACGGAGAGCGTTGAGGTGGTTTAGGAATAGTTGTTTCATTTGGTTGGTCCTGGTTACGTTTTCAGGTTGGTTGATTATAACATGAGTTTGGGGGTTTGTGGAGGGGGGGGTAAGCTATACAAATCAAACAATATCTTCAATATGTTTTTGCCACCAAGTAGTTTCATTTTTCATATTTAAATCATTCTTATTATATACCAAAAGTAATTCAGCTATAGCCTCTTTTTTGGATACTTTTACTATATACCTACAACCACTACTTTTCTTAGATTCTTTTGTACCAGCAACTGTAAATTCAACCTTTGCTATATAATAATCTTCATAGACATTTATTTTTTCAAAGAAATTTGTACTTGATAATTCATCAACATTTTCAAGTTGAAAAACAATAGCCTTGAGAGTAATATCCCATTTGCTTAAATACTTTTTTAAAAAATATTTTATATAATGCTTTTCGGCATATTGATGGATTATTACAGTATACCTAATAGACATGATCAGGATCCTCTTGAGTTATGAGTTCATAATGTATAGCTTCCCCGTCACGACTGATTTTCCAAGGTAATTGAGAGTGTGTAAAATCAACAATTTCTTTTGTTCTTTTATCTTCCCATTTTTTATATATTTTTTTTATAAGAGTAAGTTCATCTTTGTTAAGATTTTGAATAGGCTCATATTCGGCGCCACGACCTAGAGATATGAGCATTGCATCTTTTTTGGTTTCGATATTTATCTCACCTTGTTCAAACATCTCATCAAGTACTCTAAAATAGACATCGGGTACAGGACCGTATTCCAGTCTCTTATATTGCATACCACTCATACTCACACAATTTTCATAGAACCAAGCGAAGTCGGCGAGATATACTAGCTTAGCAAGTTTTGTTTTAGGAATCTTACCGTCCTTTTTTCCACCAAGTTCCAGTTTTAGAAAAGAAGTGATTATGCTTTTATACTTTTCGATGTTGGGTGATTGTTCTCTAGATATATCCTCTAGTGTTACACCGAACATATTGGCGAGAATATTTGCCTCACTTAATGTTATCTCCCTCTTGTCTTGTTCGATGTTTATATAACTTGTACGGGATATAGATAAAAAACCAGCCATCTGTTGTTGAGAGTAGCCTTTGGCTTCACGCTGGGTTTTTATGTATGTGCCGTGTTTTGTTGGGAGCATATAAATAGTGTAGCATATGGGTGTCAGGATTGCGAACAGTTAGTATGTAAAATACGGACACTTAAAAACATTAAACGCAAGTATCCTTATAATAAACAGTCTATATAATTATAATTGAAAAGAACCATTCGGATAAATGATTCTTTTCACAGAAATTTATTACATAAATTCCCTACAAAATTATTGTAACATATTTCTGGATTAAAAATAACTTATCCACAAATTAAAAATATGTCAGTGAGAATAACGTGTATCACAAAAGATGATACAAATAACGAAAATAGATACACAGCAATAAGTGAATTAGGTTGGAAAAATGAATCTACAGGTAATACAGGTAGAGCATCACGATTAGAAATGTATAACTGGATTAAATTCAAAGGTGGATCAGCTTATGTAAAAGATAGTTCTAATAATACCGCCTACCTAATGACCGCGGAAACAAATAGAGGTACACAATATGTTAAGACTATAGCAGATGAAACTAAAACGGATAATTTACTAAGCCTGCCTAGGTGTTAATTATATAAAAAATAAAACAGTATCAGAATAATATCTTGTGCTGTTTTATTATTTTTTAAATTATATTGATTCTCCATTAAAGGCCTCTTTTAGATATGCTTTTTCAAGTTTTTTAAAATCTTCGAGTTGGGATTTTTGGAGTTGTTTTAAGTTTTCTATTTTTTCAGATAATTTATCAAGTTCCTTAACAATTTCTTTTTGCTCAGCCAATGAAGGAATCAATATTTTAACCCCCTTTACTAATTGACTATTCAAATTTTGAACAACAGCACCTCCTGCAAGTTTTTTAAACTGACTATATATATCATCTGAACTTAAAAAGTAATATAAGTACTCTTCTGTTAATTCTTTTTTTGGTCTTAATAGTAACCAACCGTCGTGAATAGCTCCTTCCGTTTTCATTATATAAGGACGACCAAAACTCATTGAGTTTGTTAAAATAAAGTCTCCAGGATAAACCATTCTTGTTTTATGAAGACCTTCTTTTGTAATCTTTTGCTTAGTTTTATATATGTATTTAGTGGAATCTGTGGCATCTGATATCTTGATCCAGTTTATAGCATCAACATCATTTGTTAAATAGTGCTGAATAGGACGCGGAGATCCTCCTCTGGCGATTTCACATATTTCTCCCAGAGCTTCTTCTTTCCAATTCTTAATCTTACCTTGTTCGAATATATTGTGAAGTTTTTGGGATAATATTTTTTCTGTATCAGAAATAGATTCTTCCTGTAGTTGTTTTATTTTTGTTAGTTTATCAAATTTATTATCCAAAGATTTTATAATTTCTTCTTGCTTATCAATCGGAGGGAGCGGTACATTAATTTTACTAATATCTGAAATCTTTAATGAAGGATATGCTGAATTAGATGTAATTTCTTTTGCATCAACAGTTGTTAGAAAATAATATAAGTATTTTGATTGCACATTATTTGGATTTGGAGTAATTGTTGCAAGATGACTTGAGACATAACCATCACATCCCATAATTACTCTGTGATTTAAAAAGGTTGAGGCACCACTCTTAGGAAACAATATTGTACCCTTTGTAAATAATTTTAAACCTTTGATACCGTTTTTATTCAAATAATCTCTCACATGAGTCAAATGATCAGATAAATGAACTATCCCAACATCTGAGGTTCTGAAAAAAGGATATACCCCATCTTTAAAAAGATCTTTCTTTTGTGGTGCGGAGTTACCAGAAGATATTTCCGATATTTCTGATATTTTTTTTATTTGCCAATTAGTTTTCATAAATATTTTTGATAAATTCTTTAATGTAAGATTCATTAATAATATCAGAAATTCTTTCTCCGTTATTTAATAATTTTTGAATTTGAAAAATTTTATCTAAACTAAGTTTAATAGTCCCGGGTTCAAGTATTTCACCTCTAAGACTAAGTCCCTCTATATCAGAATTCAAAATAAGTATTGAATTTTTAGATAATTCTTTAATAACAGAATCTATTTCTAATCTTAGCCCTAGGCTAATATCATCTATTTTTTTTGCTAAATAAAAGCCTTTTTCATCTTTTTCTTTAATTTTTAACCTTAATGACGAAATTTTTTTCCTCAATCCTTCTTTTAAAAATTCTTTGTTGATGTCGACAACAGAATTATGACATTTATAATTAATACTATATTTTTTTCCGATCTCTTTATCTTTATCTCGAAGTAAAAAATCAAAATCTGCAATGATAAAACATGGTATATCTAATTTATTCAACATATCAACATATTTAGAAAAATTATCTTTTGTTCCAACAGCAACGACAGATATATTTTTATTATCCAAACTGTATCCCGAATCATCCGCAATCCATCTTACAACATACTCATCAAGACCTTCAGTTAAGATAACTTTATCTGCAAAAAATATCTCACTATATCTTACGTCTAAGATTAAATGCTTATTCTCTTTAATGCTTAAAGATTTTGCATGAGTACCATTTTCATCTTTTGTTATATTTATAATATTTAAATTTTCATCAATTGTTTTAATAAACTCAGTAGAATGAGTCGTTATAATAACCTGATGATTTCCATCAGCAAATGCATCCAGTCGATCACTTACAACCCTTCTCGCATGTGGATGAAGGAATATTTCAGGCTCCTCAACACAAAGAAGTGCTGATGAGGTAGTGTTAATATTTTTTGTATAATAATTAAATAATCCAATAATAGTCGCACTTTGGATTCCTGAACCTTTTTCAGAAAGAGGACTATCTATACCGTCATTTATGTATATTTTTGCGTTTTTATAAATTTCAGTGTCCAGACTATCATTAAATTTTATCTCAAGACTGGCACCAGGAAAAGCAATATCCAATGATGTTTGTTGCATTTCTTCTTTTACTTCAGAAAAAATTTTATCAGCTTCAGCACCTATTTCTTTGAATTTTTTTAGTAAATCTTCTGTTTTTTTAGATTCAACCAATGATTTCATCAATTTACCATACCAAGACCAATTGTTTAATCTTAATTGATTTTGAGGATCTCTAAATGACGGAATTATAGCACTTTGCAAAAACTCATTTCTAATTGGAGCCTTAAAACCAAGTGTATAATTCTCACCATCCGCACTATAAGTAAACATTATCTTTTTTGTAACCCTCTCTTCTTGTCTTTTGGCTTGAAAAATAAAAACGATATTGCTAACATTTTGAAATTCAGCGGTAAAACCAGTCTGATTTTTGAGTTTTGGGTTTACATAAATTTTTTCACTTTTATCCAAAGAGTCTACATCTATGTCAAACATTTTTTTACAATTATCAAAATTAAAAATATCATCTTCTTCATAAGATTGAGTGTGCTTATAGTAACCGTAACATTTGTTAATTTCTTCAAAATTCAAGACGATTAATTCATCATTACCATCTTTTTCTCTAGTCAACTCAATTAATATATATATTTCATTTGAGAAATCTGTACCGTTATTATAAAAATCATTCTTTGTAACATTTTCACTCTTAGCATAATCGGGAGAGTTCTCACCCAAAATTAAATCTATGGCTTTTATAATATTACTCTTGCCTCCATTATTCTTACCTACTATAATATTTTTTTTGGGAGAAAACTTAAGATCTAAATCTTTAATTGATCTATAATTTTTTACTTTCAATCTACTCAGATACATATAAGTTTACTTTAAAAAAGCTAAGATTTTACCAATCTCCCCCATCCTCTCCACCACCCTCTGGACCAACTCATCCGAACTCAATTCGACCTCCACTTCCCCTACATGTGGATTTTTTGAGTCTAGATTCCAATTCTTATTTTCTATATCTTCTATAGAAACCTTCCATGCATTTTCATTTTCTTTTTTATTACCCATCCATTCTTTAACCACATCAAATTCTCCGTCAGTTATAGGTCTATTTCTATTATATTGTCTCAATCCTTCAGGTAACTTCATTTGATAATACCAAACCTCTTTTGTTGGTTTTCCTTTTGTAAAAAATATAAGATTTGTATTGACTCCGGCATAAGGTTGGAATACTCCTTGTGGTAATCTTATTATTGTGTGAACATTACACTCTTTAAGTAAATGTTCTTTTATTTTAGCCCCCACACCTTCACTAAAAAGCGAACCGTCTGGCAGAACAATACCAGCTCTCCCCTCATCTTTTAATAAATGAACAAATAAAACTAGAAACAATAAGGCTGTTTCTTTAGTTCTAAAATTTGCTGGAAAATTTAATTCTGTCCCATCTGTTACTTTAGCTCCAAAAGGTGGGTTTGCCAGTATTACATCTACTCTATCGTTTGGACCGTAATCATTATATGGACGAGATAACATATCCCCACGAAGTATAGTTGAAGGATCCTCAACGCCATGCAATATCATATTTGTTACAGCTAGCATATGAGGCAGAGGTTTTAATTCTATTCCATGTATTTGTTCATGAAGTTTTTTCTCATCTTGAGATGTACCAACCTCTTTCCTCATATGTTCAAGTGCATTTGTTAGAAAACCTCCAGTACCACACGCTGGGTCTAAAATCTTATCTCCTAATTTTGGATTTACTGTTTCAACAATAAATCTTGTCAGGGGTCTTGGTGTATAAAACTCTCCCGCACTTCCAGCACTTTGTAGATCTTTTAATATCTTTTCATATAAATCTCCAAAAGCATGCCTATCGCTATTTTTATTAAAATTTATTTCATTTATTTTATTAAAAACTCTACGTATTAATACGCCATTTTTCATATAATTATAAGTGTCAGAAAATACAGTTTTTATTATAAGACCTCTTGGATCTATGGTGGATAAATCTTTTAAACCTGGAAATAATTCTTTATCAATAAAATCAGCTAATTCTTGTCCTGTTATACCTTTATCATCCTTGGCCCAATTTCTATATCTAAATTTTTCTGGTATAGGTGATTTATACTTATTATCTATAAGCTCAAGATTTTCTTCTCTGTCGTCAAATATTTTTAGAAATAACATCCAAACTAATTGCGATATTCTGTTTGCATCACCATCAAGACCTGCGTCTTGCCACATTATATCTTGTATACTTGATATTATATTTTGTATATTTCCCATATTAATTATTATATAAACTTAATTGCACATTTTTAATCATTTCTAAATACTTCTCCCTTCCACCAAAGATATCATTCACGATCTCTATAGGTGTTCCAAAATCAGTAAATGGAGAAACAACTAAATCACCTATATCATCAATAGCCGTAATACCACTATCAGCATATTTTTCAAACAATAACTCTATAATTTCTCTTGCTTTTCCTTCATATTTTACAAAATAATCAGTGGCTTTAGCTTGTTTTATTCTTTCACTTCTTGTCATTGGTTTTTTACCATAAGCTATATGTAAAATAAGATCGAATACATCCATATCTTTTCCGATCTCCTTTCTCAACTCTTCAAAAGCGACACCTCTGTCAAGTAACTCATTTACTATGATATCTTTTCGATCTGATTCTTTCCATTTTGTCAGAAAATCATCTATAGAATCATATTCATTTATAATAGTTTTCTTTGAAAAATCTTTCAATGACTCAGTTATAAGTTTTCCGGTTGATGGATCAATATATTTAACTTCTTGATGTATTGGATAAAAATCTACCCCATCTTTTATACGAATCCTCTTTGGTTTTTCTTCTGTATCTGTTCCATCTATAATAACATCAGCTTGCGGATTATATTCTTTAATCTGTTCTTCAGACATAGTTTCGTTTTCTATTAAATTACCAACATTGAATGACTCATTTCCATCAGCCTCATATGCTTTTATTGGATCACCGTCAAAAGTTGGATCTGCGAACAATCTTGTTACATTCCTAAAATCCATGATAGTGAAATAATATTTACCGTATTGCTCTTCGACACGAGTTCCTCGACCTATTATTTGTTTAAATTCAGTCATAGAATTCATAGGCGAATCTAAAACTATCAGTTTAACAGTTTTTGTATCCACACCTGTAGATAAAAGTTTTGATGTTGTTGCAATAACGGGATATCTTGATTCTGGATTTGTAAAATTTTCTATTTCCATTTTTCCGTATTCATCATCACCTGTTATCTTAACTACAAATCTACTATTTTCTTTTACCTGTTCAGATAATTCATTTACAAAACATTGTCTCATACGTTCTGCGTGATCTATGGTTGTACAAAATACAATAGCCTTTTGATATATATCAGTCTGTCTCATAAAATCCGCCACACATTTTGCAACAGCGCGGTTGCGAGCATCTATAATAATTCTTCTATCAAACATATTTTCATTATATATTTCATCAGGAACAATATTTCCATCTACATCAGTAAAGCCCTGAGCAGGTCTCCATTCATCATTATTAAATCTATATCTTATAACTTTATAAGGTGCCAAAAAACCGTCATCTATACCCTCTTTTAAAGAATATGTATATACAGGATCTCCAAAATAATCACCTGTACTGATATCCACTGTTTCCTTTGGTGTAGCAGTTAAACCTATTTGTGTAGCACTACTGTAGTGTTCCAGAATCTCTCTCCAAGCACTATCAGCATTTGAACTTCCTCTATGGCACTCATCGATTATTATAAGGTCAAAAAAGTCAGGAGAAAAATCCTGAAAAAGTTTTCTCTTTTCCTCTTCAGCTTCAATGTCATCTTCTTTTCTACTATCTCCTGTTAAACCTTGATACAAGGCGACATAAACCTCATAAGCTGTATCAACAACACCATTTTTAACCCTAGTCATTGAACTTCCAAAATGTTTAAAATCACCTTGCATAGTTTGTTGAGCCAATGCAGTTCTATCTACCAAAAATAATATTCTTTTCTTTTTTCTTGATTTCCATAAACGATAAATAATCTGAAAGGCTGTATATGTTTTACCTGTACCTGTAGCCATCACAAGTAAGATTCGATCTTTACCTTTTGCAACTGCCTCAACAACTTTATTAATAGCGTTCTCTTGATAATATCTAGGACCTTTACCTGATGGATCTATAAAATAATCTTGAAGTAAAATATCTTTTTGCTCTTGGTTACAATCTTTTGCCTCTATGTATCTCCTTAACAATTCTTCAGGATTAGGAAACTCATCCATAGTTAAAGTTATTTCAGTCCCTCTCAAAAAATCAAATTCAACATATTCCAACCCATTAGTACTGTATGCAAACGGTATATTTAAAATCTGAGCATATTGTTTAGCTTGTTCAAGACCCGCACCAGCAGAATGTCTAGCGTCCTTAGCTTCAACTATAGCTATGGGTAAATTATTTTTATAATACAAAATAAAATCAGCCCGTTTTTTTTCACCACGAGAGATTGTTTTTCCATCGACTTTAATACGTCCTGCTGTAAAAGTTTTCTGTTCCCGTATCTGTAAAAATTGATCCCATCCTGATTTTAATATAGATGGTAATACATATTTTGAACAGATATCTTGTTCTGATAAATCTTGCATAATAAGTTGATATTACCATAAAATATCGCTTATATAAAGAAATTTTAAAGTTTATTTTCTCCCCGAAAACACCCAAACCACCCCTCCCACAACCGCCCCCATCACATCCATCAACATATCCTTCTGTGCATCCCACACATCACCCTGTGACCCTAAAAACGCAATCCCTGCACTTCCTCCCTCTTTAACCGCATATATCCACTCTATCCATTCATAACAAACCGCCACAAATGCTATAGCAAAAACCCCATACAAAAACGTAACGAGTCTACTTTTAATAATCCCCCGACTCCACACATATTCCATTATCGGCAATGCATAAAAACCTACAGTAAAATGTCCTACCCTATCAAACATATTTCTCTCAAATCCAAACAAATCACTAAACCATTGAAAAGGAACTCTCTCAAAAGTATAATGTCCACCTATAGTATGTAAAAAAGGTAAAAGGAATATCAAGAAATAAGTTATATTGGAAAAACGAACTTTCTTATAATATAAAAACGTAATCACTGCTACCAATATAAATATCGGGGCATTCTCTGCATACCAAACATCTCTTGAATATGGACTTATTCCAAGCCAGATGAATTCGATAATATATATTGCAAGTAATAGATGTGGGAAATATTTTTTCATGGGTTTATTATAGCAAATTTGACTATTATTTACCTTTTGCTAAAATACACAATGTAACAAGCTACAACGGGACAGAAGGCCCTTAAGCCTTCTGGATTTAACAAAATCCTAACCGTAAGCTGGCGTCCTATCGCATGGAATATAGATATCCTTAATTGGATATTTTTATTTTATGTTTTATCAGAACCTATAGCTACCATATCGAGCATATCCTCGAAATGGTCTTGATAAAAATGACCAATTAATTCTAAAGAGGTTTTTGCCACTACCGGCAAAAACCATTGACACAAAAAGAATCCCCATGATAAAATCTACATGTAGCAAAGAAAAAGGTCTTTATGAAGTTCTGTCTTCATCGAGGGCTTTTTCATTTATAAACTCATAAAATCACAATTTGACAGTAGAATAAGGTTTGATAAAATACAATCATTACCTTTGACGCCAGACGCCTTCTCTGGTTGGCCAAAAGCCTAGATTGGTATTATAGGCCTATAGAAGGCCCCCTACTTATAATGTTTCCTCTACCGAGGAGGCGTTTTAAGTTTATATTGACATAAAAATATCACCCATGATAAAATACACACATAACAAGTTAGACCCCTAAAGGATGGCCGTCAATTGATGGCCAATTAGCTCCCTAGGGGCTTTGTTTTACCTGAGTATTCTGAATTTGACAAAGATTTTAGGTTTGATAAAATACACACATAGCAAGTTAGACCCTCGATGAAGGACTACCCACAGGCGGTCCACACGTTTCTCGGGGGCTTTGTTTTACCTGAGTATTATCTGATCTTTCAATTTTAAAAAGTAAACAGAATATCCATACTCTAGATGAGAAAACACTGACCATGAGTAAAAATCGGCTATCTGTAGAGACTTCTCTAAAGCAGGGTCAGAAAATTGTAATTCCATACCACTAGAATGGAATAGATTAATTATATTTTTATTATAACTCTTTCTTGTATCCCTCTTTGCTAAAGTGATCTGGGTGACTTTTAAAGTTGAAAAATAAATGATTATTTTATTTAACAAATATCGATAAGGATCCTTTACGAAAATTTTATTTTTATCCAAAATAAAAACGATACATTTCAAATCTTTTTCTCGCATCTCTTTTGCTAACTTATTTTTCACCACATTGTCTTCATTATAAGTATGTAAAATACTTGTTCTTTTTTTACTTAATTTAAATTTATATATATTTTTAACAACACGCCTCAACACAAAAGGATCCCCAACTACAACAGCTGTAAGTATAAAATACCTGGTTGATTTCTTTGTATATCCAGTGTCGCCACTTTCATCTATGTATATATTTTTCTTCTCCATCCCCATATTCTACAAAAACACACCTAAAGTTCTCATAAAGAAAATATAAATTTTTACCAAAGAAACCCCCAACAAAAAAACCGCCACCCCCTCACACTGGGGATGACGATCAGAATCAAACGTGATCACTGGCCATAAGTGGCCTGGCGGCCCTGTTCGAGCGCACTGGCAGCAGGATTATAACGCCGAGGTTGTTGTCGCATCTCGATAGCTCGAAGCTGGGCTTTTTGGAACTCAACCTCGCGATCATAGATCGCCTTTTGAGTCGGGGTCATATAACCCCCACTGTTGCCACCCGATGGCTGGGTGAGACTTTCGATATAGGCCCGGCGATTCAACTCCGCCTGCCTGTTGGCATCCCTGATGGCCATTTGCTGTTGTCTGTCGGCATCGGCCCTGGCTTTCGGGTCATATTCGGTGCCGACCACTCGGCCGTTTTCATCAGTCACCACAGTGCAGGATGACATCAGGACGGCGATGATGATAAAAATAATCAAATTCAGAAACGTTTTCATTGTTGTTGGTGGGTGCTTGGAGTTTCAGTGTACCTTCCGGAGTGAAAGGGTTACACTTAAAATATACCAACTATTTAGCTACCTTGTCAATAGCTCTCACCAACCCTCTCACCTCACCCCAAGTTGTCCATCTACCCAAGCTTATACGCAAACTCGAACCGCCACAATCACCTCGCAAAGCATCAACAGACACAGATCTCGATTCCTCTTTTTTATTTTGACAAGTTGTTCCCGTCGAAACTTCGTAACCTAGTTTATCCATTTTAAAAAGTAAAAACTCAGCATCTTTATTTTTGAAACAGATATTTATATTATTTACAATTCTTTTTTCTTTTTCTACGGAACCATTTATGGAAACATTTTTAATCTTTTGTATTTTTGAAAATATATATTGTTGCATTTTAAATAATCTCTGGGTCTCTTTTTCTTTCTCTGTACTGACAATCTGCAAAGCTTTTTCAAGACCCACTATAGCAGATAAATTCTCTGTTCCAGGTCTCATACCGTATTCTTGATCACCACCAAAATACACAGGATTTATAGGGGTTTTTCTCTTTATATAAAGAATACCACTACTTCTTGGTCCATATATCTTTCCCCCATCAAGTGAAAGTAGATCAACACCCATCTTGTCAAACTGTATGTCAAGATAATTCATAGCTTGGCAAGCATCAGTATGTAGCAATGGATAAATATTATTTTCTCTTATTTTTCTGATTACAGAAGCTATCTCTTTTATTGGTTGTATGCTGCCAATCTCATTGTTGACCAACATCACAGAAACCAAGATAGTATTTTTATTTTCAGACAATATTTCTTTTAGATTTTGTATATCAATCACACCATCATTATTTATTTTTATTTTAGAAAATGTGATTTTATTCTTCTTCGATAGATTCTCTACAATATTTCTTATAGAAGGATGTTCAATCTCAGATATTATGATATGAGGCTTTTGATCATGATCTTCATACCATTTGTCTACAACACCTTGTATGGCAATGTTGTTTGATTCAGTACCACCTGAAGTGAATATCACCTCATCTGCATGCACAGTGTTCGTATTTTTACCTGATAAAATCTTAGCGATATTAACCCTCGCGGACGAGATCATTTTCTCGACTTTTACTCCAGATGCATACAAAGAACCGGGATTGTGAAATAGACTCGAAGTCAGCTTATTCATCACAACTAAAACACGACTATCCACAGGCGTGATAGAGGCATAATCTAGGTATTTTTTTTCTTTTTTTATAAATTTTGTAAATCTTGAAAACATATTGAAAATATTGTATTTTTCTTAAAAAAGTGTATATTTAATATACTATGATAAGTGATAAAAATAAAGACGATGAAGGTGTATTTGGAAGCGTGTTTGGTAACGCCTTCGGCAGTGTTTTCTCTGATGATACTACAGATACTAAAAAAGAGGAAGAAAAACCCATAAAAGCTAAAGGTAGAACTAAAAAAGTTGAGCCTATAATCAAAGTAAATAGAACAAATTCTAGAACCTTTGCTGTAAGCAAAGAAATAGAGGAGGAAAAAAAACAAGAAGTTGTAGAAAATGAAAACAATTGGTTTGAAAATGCATCAAAGTTTTATGAAAATAAACACAAACAAGAAGAAGTTGTAGCTCCAACAAAAGAAGTTGAAAAAGAAATAAAAGTAGAAGCAAAACCTGAAGTCAAATATTCTCCTATCATATTCAAATCTAAAATAATTACAAAAGAAGATAAAGCCGAGTTACAAAAAAAAGAATTAGATAAAAAGAAGATAGAAGAAAGAGGTATTGCCTTCGCTAAAACTTTTGCAAAACATAAAGACACTCCAGAAGTAAAGAAAGTAAATACTCCACCTAGAAATGTTAAACCGAAAACAGAATATGTTCCCTATTATAAAAGACCCAGACAGCCAAAGATCAAAAGAGCAGCCACACTTAAAACTCGTATCAGTGGTAAATCAAATAATCTCGTAAAGAAGATACAGATCATTGACGGATTAGATATTAGACCTAAAAATCCAGTTGTTATAATCATGGGTCATGTTGATCATGGTAAATCCACACTACTCGATCATATCAGAAAATCAAATACAGCAGATCGCGAGATCGGTGGTATCACCCAAAAAATGTCCGCTTATGAAATACGTCATAATGATAGTAAGATAACTTTCTTAGATACACCAGGACATGAATCATTTACATGTATGCGTGATCGCGGAGCTCGAGCTGCCGACATAGCTATACTTATAGTATCAGCCGAAGATGGTGTTAAACCACAAACATTGGATGCTTTAAAATCAATCAAAGATGCAGATGTACCTTTTTTCATCGGTATGAGTAAGATGGATAAACCTGGTGCTGATATAGAAAAAACAAAACAATCTTTAGCAGAAAACGGAATCTTTGTTGAGGGTTATGGTGGAGATATATCCTTTGTACCTTTTTCAGGTAAAACAGGTGAAGGTATAGATGAACTACTAGATATGATATTACTTATGACTGAGATGGCAGATATACAGGCTGCTTATGATGTACCTGCTGAATGTATCATTATAGAATCTGGTAGAGATAAAGTTCGCGGTATCAATGCTACAATGATAGTTAAAAACGGTACTTTAAAAGTTGGATCATTTATAGTTTCAGGTGGTGAAATATCCCCTGTTCGTATAGTAGAAGATTTTGAAGGTAAACCTCAAAAAAGTTTTGAACCTGGTCAACCTGTAAAACTTATAGGTTGGGTATCAACTCCAAAAGTTGGAGACATCTGTATCATGTGTGCCGACAAAGAAACCGCAGAACTCTTAGCTGAAGATCAAAAGAAAATGATAGCCTTAGAAGATGAGATGAACAAAGCCGACAAAAAAGTTATAACAAAGATTCCTCAAAATATCAGAGCTTTATACGGTCTTGAAGTTGATAATAATTGGACTTTACCTATAGTCTTAAAAACGGATACTGTTGGAACATTGGATGCTGTTAAACAAGAGATTGGTAAAATAAAATTAAACAATATCGAATTGAAAATAATCAGAGCAGAGACTGGTGACATCAATGAGAATGATGTAAAATCAGCTCAAGGAAGTAATGATTCTGTCATCATAGGATACAACACCAAAGTAGATGCTCAAGCTAAAAACCTAGCAAATCAATTGAAATTGAAAATAGAGACATTTGATATAATATACAAACTTTCAGAATGGCTAGAAGCTGAGGCTAAAGCCAAATCACCAAAGATAACAGAAGAAGAAAGTCATGGTACTCTAAAGGTTTTGAAAATATTTAATGCCAATAAAACAAAACAGGTTCTAGGAGGAAGAGTTGAATCTGGAAGAATTAATCTTGGAGATAAGATAAAAATATTTAGACGTGAAAATGAAATCGGTCGTGGTGAAATAGTTGAACTACAGCATGCTCGTTCACAAGTTAAAACTGTAGAGATGGATTCTGAATGTGGACTTATGGTTGAGGCAAAGATAGAGATAGTCACAGGAGATGTTATATCAGCCTTCTCTGTTGTAGAAAAATAATTTTAAAAAATAAATAATATCAAATATGAAAAAAATAAATAATCCAAGAGATAAACAAGTTACAAGAGGTCGTGCTGAATCAGTTATCAGAAGAGTTATAGATGAATATATTTCCAAAAATTCTGGAGGGCAATCACTTATAACAATAACATCTATAGATCAAGCTGATAGAAGTAATAACGTCACAATCAGGGTATCAGTATTACCAGAAAATCAGGAGAATGCCGTGATTGATTTCTTAACTAGAAATGTTACAGATATTAGAAATGATATAAAAGAGAAAACAAGAGTTGGCATGCTTCCCTTTTTGTCTTTCGAGATAGATAAAGGTGAAAAACATAGACAAGAGATATTTGAGATTATATAGTCTATATGATATAAATATATATACGGCGTAGTGGCGAAGTGGTTTAACGCGGCAGTTTGCAAAACTGATATTCGCCGGTTCAAATCCGGCCTACGCCTCCCGGAAAGACCGGAATATTGAAAAGCCCTGGTGGTGGAATGGTAGACACGAAAGACTTAAAATCTTTTGGCGGCAACGCTGTGCGGGTTCGAGTCCCGCCTAGGGCACAAGTAAAACAAACAGAGTCTTTAGGCTTTGTTTGTTTTATTTTGACCTAGAAAAATTGCCTTGAGGCAATTTTGTGCGGGACGAGAAAAGCTTTACGATGTTTTTGAGGACCTATGGTCCGAAAAAACCGTAAAGGTGTACTGAAGCTGTAAGCTTCGAGTCCCGCCTAGGGCACAGTGATATATATAAAAAACAAACCACACAAAATAAATGTGGTTTATCTTCATCAAAAACGATTAATAATCTTAATAACTATATCATCTTACTTGAAAGCAAACTCATCAAAGTAACAGCGTTCTTTTGAGCACTGTCACTGTCTTTACTTGCTACAAATAGATCCCATTGTTTTACTAGAGCTTGATCACCTAGAGATCTGATATCACTCTCTAACTTAACACGATCATCAAATGATATCGTACCGTTTGTACCTAAAACCTTATCAACAAACAATTTCATAAATCTTGATGTTTTAAGTCTTTCTTCTGTCTTTGCTGATTCAGCTGCTTCTTTGGCATCATTCAACTTCATGTTTTGTGTATATTGAATACTAAAGAAGATGTTTAATCCTA
>CAIZLB010000020.1 GCA_903933735.1 uncultured bacterium
AATTTTCTATTTTCATCCCCGAGAATTCCACTTGATGACTATTAAAATTGATATTTACATCAGTAGAATTCTACGTTTGTACTATCAAATCTATGATTTTACTCTCATAATAATGGATTATTCATCTTTTTTGTAGATAAATCTCTTCCTATAGCATGGTCTCTTAAATCTTATAATGCTTTTAACTGTTCTAATGAATTATTTTCATCTCTTAAAAATAAAGAAACTACAAAATATGCGTCTAATTAGTTATTACACTATTTTTCATAAACAAAGACGGTATTTTTGCGAGAGTTGCAGGTAAGGGAACGGGAGGTACTTATTCGACATATTACACCTTAACTGTTGAGAAAGAAGGTTCTGGGTCGGTTGGCGGCGTATCCAGTAAGGATACTAAATTTTTGAAAGGATCAAAAGTAACCCTAACCGCTATACCTCTAATTTCTATTAAAGGAGATACAACCCAAGAATATAAATTTAGTTCTTGGGATACCGCTAGGGACGGAACCAAAGGTGCTTGTTCTGGTACGAAACCTATTTGTACTATAATAATGGATTCAGATAAAATAGTACGTGCTAAATTTGCCCCTAAAGTGTGTAAAAAACCTTCAATCAAACCTTCAGGGGCCGGTATTTGTCTTGAGTGGGCTCTGGACTAATTATAAACACCCCTTAAAGATAATTACCACCACTTTATCATCCCCAGGCCTCACACCCTGGGGATTTTTTATACACACAAAACACCCTCTATCTATACTCTAACATCCATGTTATACTCATCTCACAAGGGTGTTCCCACAGACTTTGAGAGAATATTAGAGTTTGATTTATAACCAATGCAGTGACTTTCATTTGAATAAATCATATAGATTACAAAGTAGTGTTAGTCAGATTAATTTAAGAAAATAAAATAAAAAATAAATAAAATGGAAGCAGAAGTAAACAACAAAAAATTATACGTAGGAAATCTATCATGGAATGTTACTGATGATTCTCTTAGAGCTGCATTTGCAGAATTCGGAGAAGTTACATCAGCACAAGTTGCTATGGATAGAATGACAGGAAGATCAAGAGGATTCGCTTTTGTAGAATTTGCTAACGCAGAAGATGCAGCTAAAGCAGTCGCAGGTCTTGACGGCCATGAACTTGATGGAAGAGAATTAAGAGTAAACATCGCTATGCCAAAAACAGAAGGTGGATCAAGTGCTCCAAGAAGATCTTTTGGAGGAGGAGATAGAGGTGGATACAATAGAGGAGGAGATAGAGGTGGATACAGTAGTAACAGAGGTGGAGATAACAGAGGAGGAGATAGAGGTGGATACGGAAGAGGATACTAATCTCTCTTTTTTAAACAAAACAAAAAACACGCGACAAAAGCGTGTTTTTTGTTTATTATATATGTATATGAAATTTTCTTATACTGCAAAAAAAGCAGACGGTACAATTTATGAAAATACTTTTGTATCTGAAACCAAAACGGATTTATTTAATAAAATAAAACAGTCTGGTGATGTACTCGTGTCATATAAGATACAGGATGATAATAAGATAAATCAAGCATTTGAAAATTTCTTCTCAAATCTATCTAAGATTAAAATGATTGATAAAATAATATTCGCCCGTAACCTTGCAAACATGTTAGAGGCAGGATTATCCTTAACACGTGCTATATCTGTAATGGAAAAACAGATTAAAAATAAAAAGTTAAAAAAGATATATAATGAATTAAACTTAGATATATCTGCAGGAAAGAGTTTTCATGATGCTTTGAGCAGGTTCGATCATGTTTTTCCTCCTGTATTTATATCTATGGTAAAAGCAGGTGAGGAGGGTGGTAATCTGGCAGATTCTTTAAAATCCATAGCAAATCAGATGGACTCGACCTATAAACTTCAAAAGAAGATAAAAGGTGCCATGATATACCCTTCAGTTATTGTCATAGTTATGATATTGATTGGAATAATCATGATGATATTCGTTGTGCCAAAACTAACGGCAACTTTTAAAGACGTCGGTACAGAACTCCCAGGCTCAACTAAAGTCGTCATCTTCGTTAGTGAGTTTTTGAGAAATCATTATATATTATTGCCTATATTTTTATTAATAATAATGACTGTCATATACAATATATTGCATACTAAGGGTGGTCGAAATGCTTTCGATAGATTTGTCATAAAGCTCCCTATATTCGGTGAAATAATAAAAGAATCTAATTCAGCAAAAACAGCCAGAACAATGTCATCCCTTATTGGTTCAGGTGTAGATCTTATACAATCAATAGATATTACCAATGAGGTTGTACAAAATAATCTATATAAAAAGGTTTTAGCAGAAGTCAGAGAAAATGTGGAAAAAGGTAAACCAATGTCTGATGTCTTTAATAAATATGAAAATATATACCCCATCTTTGTCGCTGAGATGATAAACGTTGGTGAAGAAACAGGAAAGCTGGCCTCTATGCTTCAAGGTGTGGCAGTTTTTTATGAAAATGAGGTAGATCAAAAAACCAAAGATTTATCGACCATTGTCGAGCCTATACTCATGGTTTTTATAGGTATTGCTGTTGGTTTCTTTGCTATATCTATGATTAGTCCAATGTATAGCGTTATGAATAATATATAAAATTATGATTACAAACACATCAAAACAAAAAGGATTCAGTTTAATAGAGATAATTATCTCTATTGGGCTTATTGTTATAATATCGACATTGACATATTTCTCTTCCAACGCTCTGAATAATAGACAATCTTTTGATAAACAATTAGATTTTATAAAATCATCTATCAGTCAAACAAGAGTCAATGCTTTAAATTCTAAAAATGGTACGGATCAAAGTATAACCTTTGGAACAACCTCAATGATTTATAATAATCAAGAGTTTATATTGGAAAATGATATTCAACTGCAATCCTACACAACATCTACAAGCACTATAATCTTTTACAGATTAACAGGCTTTCCAAATGCTACAGGTGCTTTAATATATAATATGAAAAAAGGTGATAAAGTTGTGGCAAGTAGTAGTATTATTATAAATAATCTAGGTATAATAGATAATTAATGATGAAAATATTTGCATATAAAAATATAAATAAAAAACAAAAAGGCATCTCCATAATAGAGGTTGTTATAGCATCCGCCATAATATCATTGTCCATGATTGCTATCTCCAATGTCTATGGAAATTTTTTACAATTATCTTTAGAAAATACCGAAAAGGTGCAAGCTGTATTTTTGTTAGATGAAGGTGTTGAGTCTTTAAATATAATGAGAAATTATTCATGGAAATCTATTGCTAGTTCAACACCTAGTACAAATTATTATTTGGAATGGAAAGATAATAAATGGCAATCTACAACAACACCAAACATTATTGATAATAAATTTATCAGAAAATTTACTGTAGAAAATGTTTATAGAGATCCATCAACTTTAAACATAGTCTACTCCGGAGGTGTTTTAAATAATGATACTAAAATGATAAATATGGATGTGTCATGGAATTATAAAAACTCAACATCAACTAAACAAATAAGTTTTTATGTATTTAATCTATATGAATAAAAATATCAAACACAAAAACAAAAAAGGTTTTTCCATTATGGAGATAATAGTTTATTTTGCAATACTGGGAATTATTTCCGTATTGGTTACTGATAATATTATATCTCTTTTTAAAAACTATAACATAGTTAGAGCTAATCAAGAGATAGAATATAATGCAATATCTATATTAGATAAATTAACGAAAGATATAAAGGAGGCAGAAAATGTTATTTTAGGACAAAGCTCTTTTTCTGTTCCATTGGGTATGGTTACTTTAAAAATAGCAAGTTCAACCAATGGTTTCATAACTGACACTAGAAAGTTTTATCTTAATGAAAATAGATTAAAATATGATAAAAATGGTGTTTATTTTGGTGATTTATCTACAAAAAAAGTTCAGGTATCAAATTTTAAAATATATTATATTACAGGAACAACCACTGAAGCAATAAAGGTTGAACTGGGTATAGAATCTAAACCTAATCTTAATTCATCAATTATTTCTAAAAATTTTTACACTACTATACAACTTCATCAGTAATTAATATATAATTGTATATATGATTAAAAAGAATGTAAATCAAGACGGTGCAGCCATGATTATAGTTGTATTATTTTTTATAATAATTTCAACTACATTATTAATAGGTATATCAAATCCTATATCAAATCAAATCAAGGGTACCAATGAGTTTTTATTTTCTAAATCAAGTTATAATATTGCCAAAAGTCAAACTGAAAATGCATTATATCGTTTCAATAAAGGTAAAAATGATGCACCGGCAGATATAACGGTCTTAGGGGCAACAGCTAAAGCGGTTTTGACAGATATTGGTGATGTAAAGAGTCTGGTTGTCGAGGGAGGCAAATATTTTTTTAATAGGTATATTAAAACTGAACTCAAAACCGATACAGGTACATCTTTTAATTATGGTATGCAGACTGGTGATGGTGGTCTGCAAATGTCTGGATCTTCTCATATAATAGGCAATGTCTATGCCAATGGAGATATAGTTGGCAATGGTGGTCCAGGGTGGGCTACTACTTATATAACAGGGTCTGCAATATCGGCAACGCTCTCAAATCCGATAGAATCTATCGTTATATCAAGCTCGACAGCGACAGGGTTTATTTATCCTTTTGGTATTACAAATACAAATCAAGATATTGCACAATCATTTGTGACCAGTACAACCACATCTATAAGTGAAATCATATTTTATATTAAAAAAACAGGCCTGCCTGCTAATGCTACTATAAAGATAGTCAATAACAATTCAGGTGTGCCTGGCTCTACTGTTATAGCATCAGGCTCTTTAAACTCCTCTACTGTCACCACTTCATTCGCTTATGTGCCTGTTTTTATGACTTCGTCAGTAAGCCTTGCTTTAAACTCAACTTATTGGATTGTTATTGATAATTCGTCAAATAATGCATCAAATTACTATTCTTTAATGTCTTATGACGGTGTTTACGCATCAGGTAATACAAAACAAGGTCGTTTTGGTAATTCTATGACAAATCTTGCTACTACAACTTTAGATTTTGATCTTAAGATTAAAGTTGGTGGTGATAAAGGTACCATCTCTGGTGTCAAGGTTGGTACCATTGGAACAGGTGAGGCTTGGGCCAATACTGTGGTAAACACCATAGCATCAGGTAATATATACTGTCAAAATGGTAGTGGAAATAACAAAGTCTGCAACAATAGTCGTATCGATCCAGTATCAGCTCCGTATCCTATATCACAAGGTAATATAGATGAATGGAAGGAACAGGCAGCGCTTGGTGGCTCTACTACAACTGTAAATATTGAAGGTATTGCAGTGAGAAAGCTTGGGCCTATAAAGATAAACGGCAATCTCATAGTCAGTGCTTCTGGAAAATTATATTTAACAGGGCCTGTATATGTAACAGGAAATGTTCAATTTGAAGGAAATTCACGCACATATGTTGACAGCTCTCTGGGTGCGAGTAGTGTTAATGTTATTTCTGACGGATCAATAAAAGTTGGTGGATCTGCTAAAATATATGGTTCCGGCCAATCTGGCAGTTATGTGGTATTAAATTCAACTAAATCATGTACAGATGTATCGAATTGTTCTTCGAGCCCGTCTATAATAATAGAAGGTGATGCTGGAGCCATAGTATTGAATACGTTAACAGGAAGTGTAAAATTGTCTGGGTCTGCGGCTATAAAGGCAGTGGTTGCTAAAATGATATTGATGGAGGGTGATACCAGTGTGAATTATGAATCAGGTCTGGCCGATATGAACTTTACATCTGGACCTTCTGGATCTTGGACTGTACAGTCTTGGAAAGAAGTATTGGGTTTTTAAGGTTTGGGAACTATTATGTTATAATAATTTTTATGATATCTCAAAAACCGATAGTAGTGGCTAATTGGAAAGCTTCTAATAATATTTATAAAGAATCAGAAAAAAAGATTGGTCTATTATTTAAAAATCTGGGTAAAGATAAGTCAAAAGTGGATTTGATTATTGCTCCAACTTTTTTACAATTACACAGACTAAAAACATTTTTCAAAAAGACTATAAATCTTTCAGCGCAGGATATATCAGAATTTGAAGACGGATCTCATACTGGTGAGATTACCGCCCTCTCTGTCAAAGATTCGGGTATAGATTGTGTGATAATTGGTCATAGTGAAAAAAGGGAACAAGGTGATACTCAAGAGGTTGTTGTTAAAAAAGTAAAAAATGCTATAAAAAATAATTTTAAAGTCATACTTTGCATCGGTGAGAAAGAAAGAGATGACAATATAAAATATTTAAAAATAATCGAAGATCAAATAATATCAGTCTTCAGTAAGGTCGATAAAAATCAATATGAAAATATCACAATAGCCTATGAACCAATATGGGCAATAAATAATAAAAATAATATATCTATAGACTCTCACAGTCTTCATAGTATGGTTATATATATAAGAAAGATATTACTTGAAAATTATGGTGATAATGTATCCAAGAATACAAATATAATCTATGGTGGATCTGTTACAGTCGAAAATGCACAAGATATACTGTGGAATGGTGAAGTGCAAGGTTTGCTCATTGGTCGTGCCTCATGGGACGTTGATAGTCTTGTAAATATTATTAAAAATATCATAATTAATCCTAAAAAAAGTTTATTAAAAGTTTATGGAAATAAAAAATAAAAGAGTATTTTTGAGAGCTGATTTCAATGTACCGATAAAAGACTCTGTCATAAAAGACGATTATAGAATCATTTCAACATTAAAAACTTTAGATTATCTTAAAAATGAGGGCTGTAAAACTATTATAGTATCCCACATAGAGACAAAAGACGTTGATAAACCAAGCTTAAAACCAGTTTATGAATATTTAAAAACAAAACATCCTGAATATGATATTCATTTTATGGAAAACATTGAAGATGTGGAAAATATAAACCATGGATTTGAGTCAATACAAGATGGCAGTTTTTTACTTTTAGAAAATATAAGAAATCTCAAAGGTGAAAAAGATAATGATATGGAGTTAGCTAAAAAAATAAAAGAGATAACCGATGTATATGTAAATGATGCCTTCGCTGTATCTCATAGAAATCATATGTCAGTATCTGCTCTGCCTTCACTTTATAATATCGATCACAAGATGCTTGGTGTACAGATGAAACAAGAAATAGATAATTTATCAAAAGTTTTAACCCCAGAAAAACCATTTGCTGTTATATTGAGTGGTGCAAAATTTTCAACAAAGTTACCTTTGATAGAAAAATATATAAAAACTGCTGACAGGTTATTGATAGGTGGTGCTCTTTTTAACAATATTTTAAAATCTCTTGGATACAATGTAGGCAAATCTTTGATTGACACAGATGTTGTGTATATAGACAAATTAGTTAAAGATGGTAATTTTACACATAAAGTTTTTATACCACAAACTGTTAAAGTTAAAAATATAAATACAAATGAATTTAGAATATCTAATATAAAAGATGTTCACGATGATGAAACCATACAAGATATCAATATCGAAAGTGTTGAAGGTTTTATTTCGGTAATCAAAAAAGATAATATTAAGACAATAGTTTGGAATGGACCTATCGGTAATTATGAAGATGAAAGATTTAAAGACGGAACAATATCTTTAGCAAAAGGTTTGATTCAATATATTGTAGAAAATGAGAGTACTCATCTTTTTATAGGAGGAGGGGATACTGTGGCTGCAATAAATAGTTTGAATATAGACAATGACAGAGTATTTGTTTCAACAGGAGGAGGTGCTATGTTGGAGTTTTTGGAGAAAGATGGTGCTTTGCCTGGGGTTGTCAATGTGACACGTTAAATCCGTAACTATTGACGTCACGTATATATTGTAATATAGTATTTACTATCTGGAAGAGCATCCAGACCGAACCTACTATATCACTATGAAAACAATTCGCATCATCGCC
>CAIZLB010000021.1 GCA_903933735.1 uncultured bacterium
AGATTCACCTACATTAAAATTCAATCATTCTAATGGTGTTCTAGTGGTCCATTTTGCTACCAAGGTGACTAAAATTGAGGTATATACATATATTATAGGGGTTCTCACTAATATAACACAAACGTTTATTTTGACAGAAATATAAAGCGCTGCAACCCGACAAAGTGTTGAATCAATATGCTCCGGGAAAAAATGCTATTGATGTTATCTACTCTGCAATTGAGGACAACGTCGTAAGTGCAGACGTTGCGGATATAATGAAAAAAATTCAAGCCGTTGTTGATGAATCAATAGAAAACATGGTTGCCGAACCAACGCTCCCCTCTACCACTGGGAGAGTAATGGCGCTAACATAGTATAATTATTTATATTTGCGATATTTTCCTTGTTTTGTTCGTCTTTCAAATTTTCTGTTTGGTTCTCTATGCTGAAGCATTTGTTTTAATATCAACTGTCTCATTTCTTCTACGACCCGAAGACCATCGGTTGTATACTCTTCCTTTTTTGTCAATAAGAAGACCCTGATTATTCGTATAGTATTGATAAATGAAATCTTCTTTGGGGGAAAAAGGCAAGTCTTTAATGCTTGCGTAAATTACCTTTCGTATCAAGTTGTAGGTGGCTAATGAAATAGTAAGTTCTTTCAGTACCATTTCAGGTGTTTTGGAGCGTAGTACGTTAATGTCCATGATTGTCTTAACTTCTCTTATTCCCACTTCAATGTCCCACCTGGTTAAGTATAAAAGTTGAATATCTTCTTTCGTTATCCTTCTATCCAAAATAGAAGTGAACAGCACGTAGTCTTCTCCTTCCGGACTCTTACACACTATTCTTCTGAGTATTATTTTACCTGGCTTTTCATTGATATTGATCCATTTTGATCGATTTTTAGGCGTGTTTATGCTGATGATTTCATCGCCGTCTCCCAGTTTTTCCACAAGTGTGTAGTTCCTTTCTCTCTTTGCGGGAACAACTATATCAACTCCAATGCGTTTGCATTTCGAGATTATTTCGTAACAATTATATAGGTCATCAAGCAGCAGTAATGATTTTTGTGGCATGTCATCAAGCATATCATAAAACAAAGATAGTTCACTCGTGTGCCTGTTTGACAACTTGAAATTATACAATTGCCCTGTTCCTCTTTCTATAATTACTTCAAGCAGTCCTTGCGGATATCCTTCACTAGCTACCCCATTGTGTTTTACTTCGTACTTTTCCCTTATACTTTTTGTGTCCTGCATCTGCACGTAGGTTCCGTCTCCTAGAAATACCCGGTAACCATTCCAGTGGGTATAGTTATTCTCTGCTTGCTCTATGCGGCTTTTCTTTAACAGCTCGTCTATCAGTTCGATCGGCACACGATCACGTGCTTTGCTGTAGGCTGCGGTGTTCAGTGAAATGTCCTTCTCTAAGCTCTTAGGCAATTGCAAAGTGTATTTTTTTGGTCTCCCAACTTTCTTTACTGAAGATATGCTGTCTTCGTCCTTTTGTGTCTGAATACTTTGCTCTAGTAACTCTAAAGCTTGCCCCTTGTGCTTTTGATGAATGATGTAATATAAGTCAACCGAGTTTTTCAGTGTTTTGTCCTGTTGAGCCGATGTTAAAACCATTGTCAACAAAGTATTATTTCTCGTAAAAACCCGTCCTCTTGTTTTTACCCCTTCATTTTTATACTCCAGAATTGATGAAGGAAATTCATTTTCCAATAATCCTATAATGTTTCCCATTTTACATTCCTGAATTTTACTACTTATTGCTAGCGATCTGTTTTGCTTCATTATCCTTGATTTTCGTTCGCCACAAAGATAATATAATTATTAAGTTAGCGCCATTAATTACAACAGGAGGCATCACCACACCAATCCATCGTATTCCATAATATTTAACCACCAGCGACATCAGGATAAAAAACAAGCCAAAAAAGATGAAACCCGATTGCGCATGGGCAAACCCGCCATAAGCAC
>CAIZLB010000022.1 GCA_903933735.1 uncultured bacterium
ATATAAAATAAGAGAAAATATATGTTATTTCCAAAAAAAGTAAAACATCGAAAATGGCAAGTTACTCGACGCAATGCTAAGGTACTTGTTAAAAAAACAGAGACAAGAGGTATAACTCTTGCCAATGGTTCTTATGGTATTGCAGCAACAACACAAGCTCGTATCACTTCAAACCAGATCGAATCAGCTAGAAAGGTTATATCAAGAACACTTGGTAAAACAGGTAGAATCTGGTGTCGAGTATTCCCCGACAGACCTTTTACAAGAAAAGCTGCTGAAGTACCCATGGGTTCAGGTAAAGGTGAGCCTGCTGGATTCTGTTTCGAAACATATGCTGGTAAAATACTGTTTGAAGTAGATGGTGTTACAGAAGCTTTGGCCAAAGAAGCTTTCAGAAAAGCCAATTCAAAATTACCTGTTAAAACTAGAATGATAACACGTTAAATTTTAATGAATTTCTAAAAAATAAAATAAATATATGACAAAAGATATAATAAAAAGTAAAAAAAGAGTTTTAACAGGTGTAGTTACCTCAAATAAAATGACGGACACTATAACTGTTAAAGTTGATAGATATGTAAAATTAGCTAAATACAATAAGTATGTAACTATATCTAAAAAACATAAGGCTCATGATGCCGGTAATACAAAGAAGATAGGTGATAAAGTTTCAATCATAGAAACAGCTCCAATATCAAAAGATAAACATTTTACATTAGTTAAATAAAAATAAATATATGATACAACCACAATCAATAGTAACAATAGCAGACAACTCAGGTGCCAAGATAGGTAGAGTTTTCAAAGTACTTGGTCATGCTGCTAAAAGATACGCTTATATAGGTGACACAGTGATATTGTCAGTACAAAAAGCTGAACCTAGAAAGCAAACAAAAAAGAAAGATATACATAAAGCTGTAGTTGTTCGTGTTAGACAGGCTTTCAGGAGAAAAGATGGATCTTATATTAGATTTGATGAAAATGCTGTTGTTCTTATTGATAAGACAAAAGGTGAGCCGCTTGCAGGTCGTATATTCGGACCAATACCACGTGAGATTGCCGAAAGAGGTTATCAAACAATAGTTTCAAAAGCTCAAGAAATAGTATAGATATAATATATAAAAAATATACAAAAATAAAAATATGATAAAAAAAGGACAAAAAGTAAAAATAATATGCGGCGATGACAAAAATAAAACAGGTAATGTTTTAAAAGTTTTTGTTAAAGAACAAAAGATTTTAGTTGAAGGTATAAATATTAAGAAAAAACATATTAAACCTAAAACATCAGATAAAAAAGGTGAAGTTGTTGAAGTTGCAACTCCTATACATATATCTAACGTAACTTTAGTAAATTAATCATAATCAATAAATAAATATATGTCTCATAAAACAGTAAAAGAAAAAGTAAAAAAAACATTTGAAACTTTAAAGGGTGATTTTAAATATAAAAATAAACTACAAGCACCTCAGATAAAAAGAGTTGTTGTAACTACAACTATAGGTTCTATTAAAGATCCAAAGAAAAAAGAACTTATGTTAGATAGATTGACTAAGATAACAGGTCAAAAACCAGTTACAACCTTAGCTAAGAAATCAGTTGCTGGATTCAAACTTCGTTCAGGTGATGCTTCAGGTTATAAAGTTACATTACGTGGAGACAAGATGTGGGATTTTATAGAAAAAGTTGTTAACATCGCTTTACCTCGTACGAAAGACTTTCGTGGTTTATCAGCTACTGGAATAGACCCAATGGGAAACTTCTCTTTCGGTATAAAAGAAAATACAGTTTTTCCAGAAACATCAGATGAAAATATACAAGATGTATTTAGTTTTGGGGCAACTATAGTAACTACAAGTAAAAATAAAGACGAGACTAAGGCATTGTTAGATATGATAGGTTTCTTATTTAAAAAATAATTTTAAAATATAAATTAAAAGTAAAAATATGGCAAAAAAATCAGTAATAGAAAGATCAAAAAAAACACCAAAGTTTAAAAGTAGAGTAGTTAGACGTTGTTTTGTTTGTGGAAGAAAAAGAGGTTATATGAGAGATTTTGATATGTGTAGAATCTGTTTTCGTGAAGCTGCAAATGAAGGTTTAATCCCAGGTATTAAAAAATCATCATGGTAAAAGATCAAAATAATAATAAGTAAATAATATAAAAATATGAATCACGGAATATCACAAATAATAAATAATCTAAAAACTGCAAATATCGCAGGCAAAGAAAAAACAACTTTTGGTTTTTCAAAATTTAGAAAATCAATATTGGATAAATTGTCAGATCTTGGTTTTATCGGGTCTGTTAAGATAACAGGTAATGCGCCTATACAATATATAGAAGTAGAACTTGCATATGATGGTGACAATAAACCAAGGATTTCAGGTGTACAACAATTATCAAAATACTCAAGAAGAGTTTATGGATCATATAGAGAAGCTCATCAAGTTAAGAATGGTTACGGTGCACTCTTGGTGTCCACTCCAAAAGGAGTATTAACAGATAAAGAAGTTAGAACTCAAAAGATCGGTGGAGAATTCTTATTCAAGATTTGGTAATCGATAATCATTTGGGTTTAAAGACACCCTGCGTATGCTAAAGATCTTCCACTTTATAAGTTATAAACTGCAAAAGTTAAAAGCAAAAAATAAAAAATATGTCAAGAATCGGAAAACAAATAACAACAATACCAGAAGGAACAACTGTAACATTTTCAAACAGTGTCTTAACAGTGAAAGGTCCTAAAGGTCAATTAACAAAAAAGTTTCTACCAATAATAGAAGTTAATATTGAGGGTTCAGAAATATCTTTCAAACCAAAACAAAACGATGCTTTCGGAAGATCATTGTGGGGAACATACTCTTCTCATACTAAAAATATGATAAGTGGTGTTAATACTCCATATGTAAAAAAACTAATACTAGAAGGTGTTGGCTATAAAGGTGAGGTTTTAGGAAATATGTTAAATTTAGCACTTGGTTTTTCACATCCAGTTAAAGTAGAGATTCCTGAGAATATAACTGTAACAGTTGAAAAAGGAACTTATACTTTCACAAGTATTGATAAAGAATTGGTTGGTAGTTTTGCTGCTAAAGTTAGATCACTTAAAAAACCAGAACCATATAAAGGTAAAGGTTTTAGATATGATGATGAAATTATTAAGAGAAAACAAGGTAAAAAAGCCGCTTAAGCGATACTTTAACTTTAATAAATAAAAGATATAATACAAACATATGAAAAGAATAATCTTATCAAATAGAGATAGAATAAAAAATAGAATCAGATCTAAAGTTAAAGGTAGAGAGGAAAGACCAAGATTGACTGTATTCAAGTCAAACAAATTTACTTATGCTCAAATCATAGATGATAATCAAGGTAAAACTTTGGTTGAAGCCAATAGTGCAAGTATGAAAGCTAAAAAGATGGATGCTGCTATAGAGATAGGAAAAGAGATAGCTAAAAAAGCTAAAGCTGCCAACATCACTAAAGTAGTTTTTGATAGAAATGGATACAAGTATACAGGTCGAATATTAGCATTAGCCGAAGCTGCTCGTGAAGCCGGATTAGAATTTTAATCAATATAATATATAATAAAATTATGACAGACGAAAATAACACAAACGATATAATAAACGACACAAATACAGTAGTTGATGCTCCTGTTGAGGTTGCTGCAGAAGTTGCC
This sequence comes from uncultured bacterium, assembly GCA_903933735.1. GTDB lineage: Bacteria > Patescibacteriota > Minisyncoccia > Phycocordibacterales > CAIZLB01 > CAIZLB01. The sequence continues at coordinate 3,691 of CAIZLB010000022.1, forward strand.
ACAGAGGTTGCCGCTCAAGCTCCAAGAGCTTTCACTAAAAATGAAAGACCTCAAAGAGGTGGTCCAAGACGAGGAGGGGATAATAGAGGTCCTAGAAGAGAATCTAAGCCAAAGCCAGAATTTGATCAGAAAATAGTTTCTATCAGAAGAGTTACTCGTGTGACTTCAGGAGGAAGAAAATTCTCTTTTGCTGTTGCGGTTATTGCAGGGGACAGAAAAGGTAGAGTAGGTTTTGGTACAGGTAAAGGTCTTGATACTGCTATGGCAGTAGATAAGGCTTATAAAAAAGCTAAAGCAAATATGATCAGATTACCTCTAACAAAAACAGGTACTATACCTCATGATGTTTCAGCAAAATACTCATCAGCTCAAGTTGAACTTCGTCCAGCTCCAGGTAAGGGTGTTGTTGCCGGATCATCAGTTCGTGACGTTATAGAGATCGCTGGTATCAAAGATATTATCGGAAAATTAAGATCAGGTACCAAAAACCGTATGAATAATGCTAAAGTGGTGATAAAAGCATTGTCGACTTTATCAACAAGTAAGAAAGTTAAACATACAAAATAATTAAAATAATTTTATGCAATTACATACATTAAAAAGAAAAACACAAAGAAAAACAAAACAGCAAGTTGGTCGTGGAAGTAAAAGAGGTAAAACTTCAGGACGTGGACAAAAAGGTCAAACATCACGTGCCGGTCGTAAACTTCGCCCAGAAATAAGAGAGGTTATTAAAAAGATTCCAAAACTTCGTGGTCGCGGAAAAAATATTAATAAATCTTTTGAAATAAAACCTGTAGTTTTGAATCTAAAAGATTTTACAGCTATAGAATCTGGTACAGTTTTGACACCTCAAAAACTTGTAGATTTGAAATTAGTTAAATTATTGAAAGGTAAAGTTCCTAAGGTTAAAATATTAGCTAATGGCGAAATTACAAATTCATTAACATTTAAAAAATTCACAATCTCAAAAGCAGCCCAAGAGAAGATCGAAGCTGCTGGAGGCAAAGTATATGTTCAATAAAATAAAATCAATTTTTGGAGATAAATCAATTAGAAATAGAATACTATTCTGTTTAGCTGTACTTATATTAGCTAGAGGTTTAGCGACTATACCAGTTCCAGGTGTAGATGTTCAAGCTATTCGAAACTTAGTCGAGGGTAATAACTTTCTACAAGTTTTGAATCTGTTTTCTGGTGGTGGATTATCAGCTTTGTCTATACTTATGCTCGGTGTCGGTCCTTATATAACAGCATCTATTATAATACAACTTTTGACCATGGTTTTTCCTCGCATGAAAGAGTTACAACAAGAGGAAGGTGCTCAGGGTAGAAAAAAACTTTCACAATATTCAAGACTTTTAACTATACCAGTTGCTTTCATACAAACTTTTGGATTGATAACTTTGATCACCAGACAGTCACCTGAAGTCTTTGCTGGACTTACAACCTTTGGTTTTATACAGATGTCTATCATAGTTGTTGCCTCATCAATACTTTTGATGTGGATCGGAGAGAGGTTGTCAGAATTTGGTATAGGAAATGGTATATCACTTATCATAACAATAGGTATCATATCGGCTATTCCACAAAGTCTATCAAGAATATGGTCTACATATGATGCGTCACAAGCTTTTATGTTTATTGCTATCGCTATACTTTTTGTTGTTATAATTGCTTTGATTATATATATCACAGAGGCAGAGAGACCTATAGAGATAAACTATGCAAGACAGGCCCGATCACTTGCTACACAAGGTGCTTCAGGTACTCATAAAACTTATCTACCTATAAAGTTAAATCAAGCTGGAGTTATGCCTATTATCTTTGCTATAACTCTTATGATGTTTCCGACATTTATAGGTAATATATTATCTTTGTCATCAGTGACATTTATACATGATGCAGGAAGTTTTATAACATTATGGTCACAGAATCAATTGGTTTATGGAATAATATATTTTGCACTGGTATTCTTGTTTACTTATTTCTACACAGCTGTAACTTTCGATCCAAAACAGATGGCTGAGAACTTGCAAAAACAAGGCGCTTTTGTTTCCGGTATAAGACCGGGTGACTCAACTATGGACTATCTATCACGTATAGTAACAAGAACAACATTTATCGGAGCTTTATTTTTGGCCTTCATTGCCATATTACCAAACGTAGTTCAAAGCTTTACAAATATAGCCTCAGTTAGTATAGGTGGTACAGGTATACTGATCGTTATAGCGACTTTGATTGATATGATAAAGAAAATCAATGCTCAATTGAGTATGAGAGAGTATTAATCGGATTATTGTTGTATAATAATATCCATCATGAATAAAGATCAAATAGCTATTATATTTATTGGACGTTCTGGTTCCGGTAAAGGAACTCAGGCAAAACTTGTTAAAGAATTTTTAGAAAATGAAAACAGATCAGCTATGTATATTGGTACTGGAAATCATTTTAGAGAAATGATGAAGGAGACTGATCACACAGCTCTTCTCGTAAAAAAGATCTATGATGAGGGTGGTCGCCATCCTGATTTTTTGGCTATAACTATGCTTGGAAATATTTTTAGATTTGATTACAAAGAAGGACAAAATGTTCTTATCGACGGTGCCGCGCGTTCTCTCCATGAAGCAAATGTGATTTTGGAAATATTAAATTTTTATGAATTTAAAAAAATAAAAGTTGTGAATATAGATGTGAGTCATGAGTGGTGTGTGGACAAATTATCAAAAAGAGGAAGAAGCGATGATAATGCAGAGATATTTAAAATAAAACACACATGGTTTGAAAATGATGTTAAACCAGCTATAGAATATTTTAAAAATAATAAATATGTTGATTTTATAGAGGTCAACGGCGAAAGAACGATAGAAGAAATAAGTAAAGATATAATATCAAAAATAACAAATGGCTAGGGTGAATGTTTATAATGAAAAAGAAATACAGATCTTAAAAGAAGGCGGTCGTATACTTGCTTCTATATTAATTCGACTTGAAAAAGAAGCATTAGAAAATGTTTCAACTAAAAGTCTGGACAAGATGGCTTATGATTTATGTATAGAAAATGATGCAGAGCCGGCTTTTTTAAACTATACACCACATGGCGCTGACAGAGCTTTTCCTGCATCAGTTTGTATATCTGTAAATCATGAAGTCGTTCATGGTATACCAAATGAGAAACCTAAAGTTTTAAAAAAAGGTGACGTTGTAACACTTGATATGGGATTAAAATATAAAGATATGTTTACTGATTCAGCTATAACTTTGGTTGTTGGCGGTGCTGAATATAATAAGATAGGTCAAGAGATGATAGATGTTGCAACTCGTGCATTGTATAACGCTATAGATATAATAGAACCAGGTGTCAGAACAGGGGATATAGGTCAGGCCATAGAAGATACAGTTAAAAAAAATAATGGTAAGAGATTTAAAATACCGACAATACTCGGAGGGCATGGTATTGGACATGGTATTCATGAAGATCCATTTGTGCCAAACTTTGGTAAAAAGGGTGAAGGTGTTGTTTTAAAAGAGGGAAATGTTATCGCAGTTGAGCCAATACTTACTGAAAATACATCGGCAATGAATATGTTAAATGATGGATATACTTTTGTCACACAAGATAAAGGCTTGGCTGTTCATGTAGAACACACTTTGGTTGTGACAAAAGATGGTGTTTTGATACTTACTGATAGACTACAATAGATTATAAAAAACCAACCCTATCACTGGCATTGCTCATGGGTAGAGCTTTGTCTGTGATAGGGTCCAGGGGTTATTGGGTGGGTTGTTCGTCTTCGCCATCAGGTGGCACCATATCATAAGCCATATGAGTACGACGAGGTCTCCGAATGCTGTTAACGTTTTCATACATTTTTAATTCTACTCCGTTGTTTTTGTATGTCAATATAAATTCTTCGGAATTTCTTTATAAATATTTTAGGTGGTTTTTGTTATTGTTTATCGATGATAAATCAAAAACCAAAAAAATCTTTATTTATACACAAAATAATATCAAATCTTAATAATGAAGAAATGTTGTATTGTGAAAATTTAAAAAAAGTCTTAGATAATAAAAGTAATATTGAAATAATCGCATATATACCAAAAGCTGTGTCACATGATAACAGAGAAAGACCTTTAATTTTGTCTAATGAAATTGTAGATAAAATACAATTTGATCATGGTCATATTTGCCCTGAAAATATGATTATAAATGCACATGAATGGGAATATATACTTATGTATAAATATAAAGATATTGATAAAATAAATCTTATAAAACGTATACCTGATTCACATAACTATTTATTGATTGCAGCTAATAGATTTAATGGTTTTTTTATTGTAACTCACTTTGAAACTCAGTCAATCGATAATAAGAACTTAAAACGCCTCCTCAACAGAGGAAACGTTATAAGTAGGGGGCCTTCTGTATGCCTATAATACCAATCAAGGTTATATAAACCAACTAGAGAAGGTATCTAGCGTCAAAGGTAATGGTTGTAATATATCAAAAGTGCTTGTTTACGTCAATGCATTTTAAGAAAACAAAAAAGACCACCCTAGAGTAATCTTTTTTGTTAAGCTCGAGATGACGGCAAAACGCTAAGCGCCATTTCATCTATGAGTACATCTTTCGATGCCCGCAGCAAGCCGATTGTTTATATTTTCTGTCGTCAAGCTTTATGTTATGTATTATATACGGCTGGTTTTGTATGTCAATATACTGTATCCGTCCTTAATATTTGACACTTTTACTGTTAATAATTAAGTAAAAATTCAGTATGTCGTGAATCCCGACTTATTGGGTCAAATGGTAAAGTCACCTTGTCTCTAATATATTAATCTAAAAAATTACATTCATAAAATAAAATGCTATAATAAAATACAAGATGTTCGGTCATGAATACATAAAAACAATCAAAAAGAGATTGACAACACTTTGTTGTTTTTTTATTGTATGTATTTTTGCCCTCTCCTTGCCAAGTCAGGTTATCGCCATCGACTACACAGCCTCTGGAATAGTTGTTTCAAAAAACTTTCTCCCCGTATCTGGGTCATCTTTGATAAACAGTTTTGAATACACAGCCTCATCTATTCCTGAAGGAACAAGTGTTAGAATACAGTTTAGTTATGATAATGTAGATTGGTATAATTCATCAGGAAGTCTCTGGGGGTGGAACACTCTATCGCAAGGTAGCAACTCTATAGATTTTTCAGCACTTGGATGGAAAAAACCATATTTTTATTATAAACTTTTGTTTAATTCAAACGGATCTAGTACCCCAGTGTTGGATTCTGTTGGATTATCTTTCAATTCTTTTGATGGAACTTTTTATACTTATTCATCAAATGGAACTTTAGTTTCAAATAATCTTTTGCCAACAGACGGTGTTTATTCTATAAATAATTTTAATTATTCAATCTCATCTTTACCAACAGGATCCAGTATACAACTACAATTTAGTGAAGATGGGAATTCATGGTATTCATCATCAGGATCTGTGAATACATCGGACACTTTATCTGTAGGAACGCATACTTTGAATTTGGCTGGCTTAGGTTGGACAGGTCCGTATTTTTACTATAGAGCAATATTTAATACATCTGATACAAACAATACCCCAGTCTTAAATCTTATAAGTTTAGACTATACATCCAATAATTATTATTGGGTTGGTGATATGAATGGATCTTGGAATAATAGCTCTAACTGGTCTGTTGTTTCAGGTGGTCCTGGCGGGGCTGGTATTCCGGGAGTGCAAGACAATGCAATCTTTGACGGTGGTGATATTGATTCTGTAAATATAGATACAAATATTAATCTTAAAAATATTACGATAAGATCTGGTTATACAGGTTCTATTACACAAGTTTCTACATCTAGTATTATTCTATCTGGTACATTAACACAATCTGCGGGAACTTTAACCTTAGCTGGGGTAAATAATGTATACGGTGGAGTTATCTTGAATGCTGGAAGATTAAATATAAATAATTCTGGATCTTTGGGTACAAGTACTTTGGATCTTATTGGTGGTGATATAGATAATACTTCTGGTGCACCTATAACTTTATCTACAAATAATGCACAAAATTGGGGTGAAAATATATCCTTTTTAGGAACCAACAATCTTAATCTGGGTACAGGTAATATAATTAGAAATGCCACCACAACTATTACAACAAACGGTACAGGAACTTTAACTATTGGAGGTATAATATCTGGAAATTGGGGTTTAATAAAATCAGGCAACGGAGCTTTAACTCTTGATGGAGTAAATACTCATACAGGAAAAACCATCTTAAATGCAGGAACGTTAAACATGAGTCAATCTGCAAATATTGGTACAGGTATATATGAACAAAATAATGGTAGTTTAAATATCTATGGAAATAATATTATAAATAAAATTTTAAATATATCTGGAGGTACGATAGATATTTATGATAACACTATTTTCTCAGGGACTATAAACTTGTCTCAAGGTCTTGCGGTAAATTTTCACAACAATAGTTATAACAAAGGCATTGTAAATGGTAACGCCAAGTTTTCTTTTGCGGATGGTGGTATCGCGAGTCTTACGGGCACAAAAGTGTGGGGAACTGTAACAGGTACAGCAAAAGGTCTTCTTGATGATGTTGTGATAAATCATTGGGTATTCAACGACAGTAGTTATGGCAATGGAACCACAACAATATCACAAGGTAAGGTTATGGATTTTTATGATACTAGTTCGAATACAGGTAATTTATTCGTAACAGCAGGTGGTATTGTTTCTTTTCACGACAGTAGTTTTAACAATGGGGGTAATATATCTGTAGCCTCAGGTGGTACAGTGCATTTCTATGATAGTAGTTTCAATGTTGGAGGTGTATCTGATGTTGCCTCAGGTGGACTATTCGATTTTTATAATTATAGTTTTAACAATGGTGTTGTAAACGGTAATGTTGTATTTAACGACGATGTATCACAAAATGTTGGTCTTATAAATGGATCTACAACACGTCAATATAATACAGATGCAACAACAACACGTAATTTTACAAATGAAGGAGGTCATAATGATTGGATAGTGATTGTTCAAGGCGTTATCTTGGATATATCAAATGCTATATATAGTTTAGTAACAAATATTTTCAAATCTTTTAACAATGGATTTTTCTTTTTCGGGTCAAATAGTTCTGGAGGTCCTGTTATTCCTCAAATCATTATAAATCAACCTTTGGTTGGTACAAGTACAATAAAATGGCTACCTTCTGTGGATTGGGGTAATGGAACATCAACTTGTCAGTATAAGATGGATGATGGAGAATATCAAAATCTTGATTGTTCTAAAAACGGTTCTGATATATCAAGACCAATTGCTGGAATGCATACTCTTTTTGTTAGAGCTACAGATATAAAGGGTAATCTCACTGAGAAATCAATCATCTTCACCTATGACAACACTGTCCCAGTCTACACCTCCTGTGGTACAGACCTTCTTGATGAAGAGACTCGTCCATACTATTATCTCTCAAGTGATATAGCTAATGATTGTCACATCACAGTTGATACAGAGTTGAGAGGAGGAAACTTTACTATAGATGGTAATGTTATCGCCAATGCTACAAGCTCAGGTGCTGATGGGTTTGATATAACTATATCCAATATAACCATAACAGGAACAACCTCAGCAATGGGTGGAGATAACAATAACGGTAATGGAGGAAATGGAGGAAACATAACCATCGCTACCTCAACAACAGGATCAGTAACAACCAAAGGAGGTAATGCTAACCTAGATGGTGGTCATGGAGGAAATATCTCCATCATAAATTCTAGAAGTAACAATTCAGATAATACCATAATCACAAATGGAGGTGACTCCTTATCTTGTGGTAATGGGGGAAATGGAGGCCTCGTTAATATTATTAATTCATCATATGGTCTTGTGACAAACTCTGGTGGTCTCTCAAGTCAAATCGGTTGTTCTGGTTCAAACAAACAACCTGGATCAAGTGGTCAGATCAATACAGTTGGGGCTGGTTACATACCACCATATAATCCAAATGATGCTTTATCGGAAGCAGATACCCTGTCTAGAAATTCTATAAACAAAACCCAACCTGCTGGTAGTAGTAATGTCTTATTCAACATGCTAAACAACATAATAGATCCATTTACATACAAAGACATAAAACAAATCAATCCCTTTGCCCCTGATTTTAAGACCAGCAATCTCGGCAATACAGTTATCCCTGCAATATTCAAAAACTTTAAAACCGTGCCCTATGTTTATTTTGAACAATTGACATCGATGTTATTGATGAATATTTCAAAATTTTTGTTTACTGCTCGACCTGAAAGTGTGGATTATCTAATCAATAATAATCCGGAACTTGCAAAATATTTAAAATTATCATCAATTAAAAATGAGCAAGATCTAGTCACTTTAAGTACAAAAAATATTCTTCTTGCAAAAACAGATACAGAAAATATTCCAAAAGGATTGTTTGTTATAAAATCATCAGGAAAAGATGTTCCAACTTATCTAACTTACAATAAAGATGTTAAAAGTTTGTCTCAGCTTATTAAAGTGTCCCCTGGTGAAAAACTCTATATATCTATAGTTCCACAAAATAAGGAAGGTATAAAAGGCTCGTATCTTGGAAAAGATGTTATCTTTGATCAGGGGTCATCTTATATAAATACATACATAAAGGCACCTTTATCTACAGGTCGATATGTGTTTAAGACCAACTCATCACCCCTAACTCTTTTGATAGATGTTACTGTTGTCAATCAACCTGTCAAGATTAAAACAGGTTTTTGGAATTGGTTAAGTGGTTTATTTAAATAATCATTAAAAAATGTTACAATATGCTCATGTTTAGATATAAAAAAATATTTACAAGTCTGTTTTTTATAGTATCTTTTTTTGGTTTATTTACAGTTTTTAAAAAGATGTCAGATGAAGAGTTAAAAGGTTTTGTTAAGAATCCAACAGTTATACAGTCACAGTCTATTCCAGGTCAACCAATAAAGTGGTTGATGAAAGTAGATGCTCAGACTATATCATCTGGCGATCATCTAGTGTATATACCAAAAAGTGCTGATAAGGTCGTGATCTCAGACAAGAATACAGAAGAAAAGGAGATGGTAGGTACTATAGATAGGCAAAAACTTTCAGAGATATCCAAACAGATAGCCGTGTCCGAAGAATCGAGAGCTTTATCTAAGATTCTCAAAAAAGAAGCTAAAGAAAAATCTAGACAAATAACTGCAAAAAATAGTCTCGTTGCTAGTATATTTGCTAGAGTTAAAAATAATATACCTTTTTTCATCGGTGTAATAAATGCAAACGCTGATGATGTATTGTCACCAATACAAGAGATAGTTTTTTCTAATATGGAAGAATCCGTAACTCCGGAGGTTGTGGTTGTTGATCTTACGCCACTTACACCAGATGTGGTAGAGGTGGGAAATGTAGATACATCAACATCAACAAGTACAGTAGACACTACTGCAACATCATCTTTGGAGGATGTGACAACATCGACTTCCACAGAAGTATCGACCAGTACAGAAACAGAAGTTGTTACAGCAACTTCGACAACCTCCACAGAAATATCGACAAATACAATTACATCAACAGTTATCACAACCGAAACACCCTCCAAAGACATCTTTGTTGAATACGAAACTCCCGCGCCTATTATCGCTGAGGCGGAAACTGAGACTGGAAAGATAGTCACTATATCCGATTCTATATCTGTTCCAGAGGGTCAACCTCATACGACAAATGTTCTTGCTTTTACAAACATACCCCCTATATATAAAGTTGGACAAGAAGATAAGATAAAGATAAAATGGCTTAACAATAACAATCAAGAGATGTCTTTTCAGGCATTTGATTTGAATACAGATGGAAAGCTGGATTATGTAGAGTGGACAGTTCCTCATCTAAGTACTCAAACTTTCGAGATAATCTTTATCTCGAAAGCTTTAGAACTTGATCAGGATAAAAATATAGTAGGAGAAGTTTTTGATCAGGTGAAAGAACAGAATAATATATGGGCTTCAGTGCAAGATGGACATTATGTTCGAACTACTTTTGAAAAGTTTTTAACAAGCAGTAACGACATAACCGTCTATGTAAAACCTAGTGTTGATAATACAGTAGTTAATATAGAGGTGTATCCTGTATATGATGGTATTGGAAGTGATCAACCTATCGCTGTTTTTGAACCGATAAGTCATGAGGGTATGTATAAGGTTTTATTAAATAATCTCATATCATCTACCGATGTGTTTGATATAAAGATAACAGGTTCGGCTGATATAGATTATATAGTAGATCCTACACCTGTAACTGTTACAGACACTTACACCGATCTCAATAAGATAGCATCGATGATGAATGTTACACTGGATAGTGTTAACGGTCAGATTACTTTGTCTACACTGTCTTCTTGGACCTGTGGCTCGGCCCTTCTAGATAGTCGTGACGGTAAGATATACAACACTGTTCTTATAGGGGCTCAGTGTTGGATGCAACAAAATCTAAATGTGGGTACGATGGTTACAGGTGTCACAACACAGGGTAGTAGCTGTGCCTCTATACAAAAATATTGTTATAGCAATAGTGAGGCGAGTTGCTCTGCAAATGGTGGTCTTTATCAATGGAATCAGGCCATGTGTGGGTCTGTGTCTCCTGGGGCTCAAGGAGTGTGCCCTGTGGGTTGGCATGTGCCGACACATGATGAGTTTACAATACTTGAGAGAACTACCTGTACCTCTGGGACATGTACCACAGACTTTCCTTATGACACCTCTACTACAGGCTATAGAGGTACAAATGAAGGTACAACTTTAAAAAACATGTCAGGATTATACCGAGGTATGCTTTCCGGTAACCGCGATACTGGTGGTTCCTTCATCAGTCTCGGTGTGGCTTCGTACTTTTGGTCATCAGTTCCGAGTGGGGCCTCAGCTTGGGGCCGGCTCCTTTACTCGGGCGGTGCGGGTGTCGGCCGTAACGCGTACGATAAGGCGTACGGCTTCTCTATTCGTTGCATTAAGGATTGATTTGACTATTCGTACTATTTGACTATTTTCCACACCTAAACGCGTAGTGGTTAGGTGCGGAATTTTTTGGAAATTATCAAAAATAATAATTTAAAATGACTATATACAACAATCTACCAGTTTATAAAACCAGCTATGATTTTTTGCTCGATGTGTTTAATTTTACAAAAAATTTTAAGAGAGAATATAAATATACCCTCGGTGAAGATATGAAAAAAGAAATAACTAGTATGATAGCTGACATATATAGAGCCAATAGTGTGCAATCAAAGCATTCATTACTACAATCTGCTAGAGAACATCTGGAGGTTATACGTTTATATCTCAGACTAAGTAAAGATCTTAAGCAGATAAGTTTAGATAAATTTATTACTTTCAATGAGAAAATAGAGTCAATTTCTAAGCAATTGTATGGATGGCAGAAGTCTGGGGTTGTGTAATATGTTTGACTTTATCTTCAATATTGCTATTTTTGTTTCAGTTATTGGTTATTTTTAACCAATAACTGAAACAAAATCGGCCGGAACCATCTTTCGTCAAGGCAAGGGTGGGCGAGCCATCAATCAGTCCAATAATCCTCTTGTATAGTTACATACAAGGAATATGTATAATCTATGGAGATTGTATAGTTTTTATTTTCCGTTAGGTTTATAAAAGTATTTTAGTGATTATTTTTGCGTTAGGGTATGCTTTCCGGTAACCGCAATACTGATGGTTCCTTCAACAATCTCGGTGTGAACACGAACTTTTGGTCATCAGTTCCGAGTGGAACCTCAGCTTGGAACCGGAACCTTAACTCGGGCAATGCGGGTGTCAACCGTAACACGAACGATAAGGCGTACGGCTTCTCTATTCGTTGCATTTAGGACTGGATGATGAAATTCTTCAAGATAATAGTTATTATACTTGGAGTGTTTTATTATATACTATAGAATATATAATCATTATGGATGATATATTTAAAAAAAATATTTTACGAGATTTGTTTAAAGCTTATTATGGGTCTAGAAAAAACAAGCGTCACACTATAAGTCAATTAAAGTTTGAAATAGAATATGAAAAAAGATTAATAGATTTAAGTAAAGAGTTGTCTCAAGAATCTTACTCTATCAATAGGAGTATCTGTTTTATATCATTTAAACCTCTAAAGAGAGAGATATTTGCAGCTGATTTTAGGGATAGAATAATTCATCATTTTGTGTATAACCACATCAATCCTATCTTTGAAAGATATTTTATAAACGATAGCTATAGTTGTAGAAAAGGTAAGGGAACATCTTATGGTGTCAAAAGATTGAATCATTTTATACGTTCATGTTCTGATAATTATTCTAAAAATTGTTATGTGTTAAAGCTTGATATTATAGGTTATTTTATGTCTATAGATAAGAACATCTTATATAAAAAGATTGAAGAAAAGTTATTTGATAAAAAATGACTACTTAGACTTATCAACAAGATCATATTCAATGACCCAACAAAAGATTGTGTTATGAAAGGTAGTAGAAAAGACTGGACAGGACTACCAAAATCAAAAAGTTTATTTTATGCAAAACCAGATACCGGTTTACCTATAGGTAATCTAACCTCTCAGTTGTTTGGAAATATTTATCTTGATGATTTTGATCATTTTGTAAAATATAAATTAGGATGCAAACACTACGGTAGATATGTAGATGATATGGTGATAGTTCATGAGGATAAAGAATATTTAAAATCTATAATCAGTCCTATTCGAAAATATTTAAAAGACAATCTCTTACTTGAATTACATCCTAAAAAGATATATTTACAATCAACCGAGCATGGAGTTTCTTTTCTCGGTGCATTTATAAAACATCATCGCAAATATATTTTAAATAAAACAAAAGGCAATTTCTATAAAAAGATCCAAGAGTGGAATGGTTTATTAATTAAGGATGAGGTAGGTTTTGTTGATAAATATAAGAGAAATTTTATATCGAGTACGAACTCATATCTCGGTATGTTGGGTCAGCATAATACATATAAACTTCGTGAGAGAATACTTACGCAAAATATCTCGCCTAATTTTAAGAAGATTATAAAGATTTTAGATGGTTTTGATAAAATAATTCGATAGAAACATCTTTAAGTTACAGATTTACATTAAAAACGGTATCGTAATACCATTATTTATATTAAAAATGGTATTAGTACGCAAAAAGCTCATCAAATTATTTTTTGGTGAGTAATTTTATGAGTGATAATCTATAAATAGGAAAAAAGTTTCTCATTTTCTGATATACTAATAGCTATTATGTATACAACCAAAAAATATCTATTATTATTAATATGTCTAACAATCTTTATATCTATTAATACATCCGCGGCTATATATACGGCATCATCAACGAACACAAATCAAGGTCCTGCTGTTAAGACATGGAAGGGTGTAGCAGTCTCTCAAGATGGTGTAAAGATGGTAGCTGTTCCATCCAGTGGATTTGTGTACACGTCAAATGATTCCGGTACAACGTGGATAGAGAGATCATCTGTTGGTTCAAGATTGTGGCAAGGTGTGAGTATGTCGGCCGACGGAACAAAGATTTTGGCAACTGTTGCTACTGGTTATTTTTATATATCAACAGACTCTGGTGTTACATGGGTAGAAAAAACATCTCTAGGCTCTAAAGTATGGGGACCAACTTCTATGTCTTCTGACGGTATCAAGATGTATGTAGGAGTGCAAAGTGGGGGGTATATTTATAGATCATTGGATGGTGGAACAACCTGGGCAACATCAACCACAGATTTAGGGCCTAAATCTTGGAAATCTGTTGCGTCATCCGCTGATGGAACAAAACTTATTGCTGGTGTTAATTTTGGTGAATATATGTATATATCAACAGATTCTGGTGCAACTTGGGTGGTTACAGCTGAAATTATTGGTACAATGGATTGGTATTCTGTAAAAATATCTGCCGACGGGTCGACAATGTTTGCAGCTGCCAACTATGGTCATATATATAAATCTACAAACGGAGGTACAACCTGGGTCAGTCAAACAGATGTTTTGGGAGCAAAGGGTTGGCGTGAAATAGCTATATCTCAAGATGGATCAAAAATATATGCGACAACACAAACAACTGATAATCGTGTCTATGCATCAATTGATGGTGGTACAAATTGGGTAGAACAAGTAGGTGCAGGAGTTAGAGTTTGGGCTCCTGCGGCCGTATCCTCTGATGCTTCAGTGATAATATTGGGAGGTGCAACAAGTCAAAATATTTTTATATCAACAGATAGTGGAACATCGTGGAATGAAAAGATTAATAGTGATTTAAAAAATTGGGTTAGTATAAGTGCATCTTCCGATGGTCTAAAAACTGTTGCTGTGGTCAATAGTGTTACAGCCGGAGGTTTTATATATACATCGGCAGACTCTGGTATAACTTCAGCAGCGAGAACATCAACTTCATTGTCATGGGGTATGACAGCTTCATCAGATGATGGAACAAAACTCGCCGCTGGAATTGCTAATGATTATATCTATACTTCCACAGATTCTGGTGTGACATGGTCGACATCAACTACAGCGTTGGGTGTTAAAAACTGGTATGACGTAGCTATGTCATCTGACGGTAGTAAGATAATCGCAGCAGCACAAGGTGATTATATTTACAAGTCTATAGATGGTGGTTTAACATGGTCTACATCAACTGCATCATTTGGAACTAAAAACTGGCAATCCATCACCTCCTCCGCCGACGGCATCAAACTCGCTGCAGCTGTTTACGGCGGTCAGATATATACATCCATAGATAGTGGTTCTACTTGGGCAACATCAACAACTTCGTTGACTGGTAATTGGCAGAAAATAACATCTTCGACCAATGGAACAAGACTGTTCGCTGCTGTCTATGGGGGTTATATATATACATCTTCCGATGGTGGATCTACTTGGTCAACATCAACAGCTTCAGGACCCAGAAATTGGAATTCTATTGCATCATCTGCTGATGGTACAAAGTTAGTTGCGTCAGTTGCTGGTGGTTATGTTTACATATCTGAAGATACAGGTTCTACGTGGGCAGAGCAAACCACTGCTGGTATAAGAAATTGGTCAAACTCTATAGCTGTAGCTGATGATTTTTCCAAAATAATTATTCCAGTTTCAGGAACATTTATCTTTGTATTTACTTCAAGTGATACACCCGTAACTCCACCAGTTGAACCACCAGGAGGAGGGGGAGATGTGACTCTACCAACTCCAAATGTAACCCCTTCGATATCTGGAGGTTTGGGCATTGGTAGTAGTATAGATAAATATGCTTTATCTGTATGGTATGCACATAGCCCAACTACTCCTATTATTGTAACATTACCAATGGTTACATCTTCAACAACTGTTATGAATTTTAAAAAAGATTTACAACTGAATTCAAAGGGTGATGATGTAAAATCATTGCAACAATTTTTAAATAATCATGGATATGTAGTATCTTCTCTTGTAGGTAAACCTGGATCAAAAGGTTTTGAAACTTCACTTTTTGGACCAGCTACAAGATCAGCTTTGATAAAATTTCAAAAAGCCAATAAAATATATCCGTCAATAGGGTATTTTGGTCCGAAGACAAGAATTATCGTAAATCAATTATATATTAAATAATTTATTGAAAATAGGAGACACTCCATGTGAGTGTTTTTTATTTTCTGATATAATAAAAACATAATGTTGCAAAATAATTTAGAAGAATTAAATAATCAAAATATAAATAATTCCAACAGTGAAAGCTCGACTACCCCCGACACACCTAAAGGTTTTTCTTCCATAGAAGAAGAACTTGAATATCTCCGGGGTGAAGTTCAAAAAAATAGAGAGAAAAACTCAAATCAATTTGAAGATGATCAAATAATAAAACAAGAGATAAAAACTTATCATGAAGAGACGGGTATGGATCTTTTACATGAATCATACAAACAACCTGAAAATCAAACTTCAGTTGCTAATCAAGAGATAATTCTAAAACTTGCCCCAGAAACACATGATAAAAATATGGAAGAATATTGGACTTTGATGAATAAGAACGGTATCTACAATACTTTAAACATCATAAAAAATAACGGTAACCCTCATATAGAAGATGATTTCCATAGATTCTTGGTTGAGTATATAAAAGCAGGACTTAAAGTTTCAAATCTTAAGGAAAATGATCCAATCGACAAAAGTCTGAAACAAACTCTATATCAAGTATCATTGCCAGATTTTAAACAAAAAGATGGATCACAGAAGCCAATAAAAGAATTATTATCAATCATGGAGCAGTTTTATCTTGGTATGACTTCTATCGCTGAAGCTGGAAAAAAGTTTGGTGACAGTCGTAACAATATGACTATAGAATTGTCTATTGCGGAAGGGAGTGAAGAATTTATATTCTATGTTTCAGTGCCGGATCAAAAAGCTGATTTGTTTGAAAAACATATACTATCTATTTTTCCAGAAGCTAAGATAGAGGTTGAGCATAATGATTATAATATTTTTAATGATGACGGTGTCTCGTTAGGTGCAACTGCTTCATATACAAAACAAGACATATATCCAATAAAGACTTATGAAGCTTTTGATTCTGACCCTATAAATGTCATCTTGAACTCATTGTCTAAAATACAGAGAGATGGGGAAGGTGCTTCTATACAAATAGTTTTTAACAATGTTGGCGAATATTATTACAAACTTTATAGAGAAGCCTTGGATAACATCCTGAAAGGAGAAAATCTTAAGAAAAATGTAAATATACAACATACAATATGGGGACAGTTCAAAAAAGTTGCAGGCGAGATAGGGAAGGAAGTGGTTGAAAGTACATTGTCATCAGGTAATAAAAAAGATGAAATAAAAGATAAATACATAGATCAGATTGCGGTTGAGCAGATAAAAAATAAGATTTCGACCCCTATAATAGAAACAAATATTCGTATATTGGTATCAGCAAAAGAAAGAATGCGCGCTGAGAATATATTGTCTGACCTGGAATCTTCTTTCAATCAATTTACAAATTCTCTTGGAAATAGTTTCAAATGGAATAGGGTTAAGGATAGTAAACTGAAGGATCTATTCTATCAATTCACTTTTAGACTTTTTGAAAAGGATCAAGTTTTACCGATATCTATAAAAGAGATAGCGACCGTGATGCATTTTCCTGCAAATATACAATCAAACTTTTCGCCCCAACTCAAACAGTCAACTGCAGCTACAGCTCCGGCCCCACTTGATATTCCTCGTATCGGTGAAGGTGTTTTTATAGGTAAAAATGTACACAGAAATGTAGACCAGGATATATACATGACTCCAGAAGACAGACTTCGTCATATGTATGTTATTGGACAGACAGGTACTGGTAAATCTACCATACTTCGAAACTTGATAGTACAAGATATTAAAAATGGTGATGGTGTTTGTTTTATAGATCCACATGGATCTGATGTGCAAGATATATTGTCTAAGATTCCCAAGGAAAGATATGATGATGTGATATATTTTGATCCTGGGTATACGGATAGACCTATGGCATTAAACATGCTTGAATATGATCATAATAATAGTGAGCAAAAAACTTTCGTAGTAAACGAACTTTTCAGTATTTTCCAAAAACTATATGCAGGTTCTCCTGAGTCTATGGGTCCTATGTTTGAGCAGTATTTTAGAAATGCTACTATGCTCGTGATGGATGATCCGGATTCAGGCTGTACACTACTTGATATCTCACGTGTTATGGCTGTAAAAAGTTTTCGTGATATGAAGATTGCTCATTGTAAGAATCCTATAGTAAAACAGTTTTGGACAGAGATAGCTGAAAAAACTTCAGGTGAATCAGGGCTTGCCAACATGATACCGTATATCACATCTAAGTTTGATGTATTTTCTTCTAACGATATAATGCGACCAATCATTGCTCAAGAAAAATCGTCTTTTAATTTCCGTGAAATAATGGATAACAAAAAAATACTTCTTGTAAACCTTTCTAAAGGAAGATTGGGAGATATAAACTCAAACCTTATAGGTCTTATAATAGTGGGGAAGATATTGATGGCTGCCCTTTCTCGTGTAGATTCATTTGGAAAAGATATGCCACCATTTTATCTATATATAGATGAGTTTCAAAATATAACAACCCCATCTATCTCTACAATATTATCAGAGGCTAGAAAATATAAATTGTCACTTACTGTGGCCCACCAGTTTATAGCCCAATTGGATGATAAAATCAAAGAATCAGTTTTTGGAAACGTTGGTAATATGGTTGTGTACAGAACAGGCTCTGAAGATGCAGAATTTTTGCAGAAACAATTTGAACCAGTATTCATAGCTAAAGATATAATGAATATAGATAATCTAAATGCCTATATAAAGATGTTGTCTCATGGAAAACCGGCCAAGCCTTTTAACATACGTGTTGATCATACACCGAGAGGTAATATGACCATAGTCGATTCTTTGAAAGAATTATCTTATCTTAAATACGGTAAGGATAAGGATACTATTCAGGAGGCTATAGATGAAAAATTTGCCTCAGATAAGCCTAAGCCTAAACCTGTCCCGGATCTGTCTGGTTTTGGGGATTTTTGAGTATGGAATCTTTACTTATATAGATTTAAAATGTTACAATATAAAACATATGACAAACTTATCGAACTTAAAAAATGAAATCAAACTTGATTCAATTAAAACATTTTTCGCAGTGACTATTGTAGTCCTCTTGGGGTGGGGTGTATCATCCTCAGCTGTAGATGATATAAAGTCAGCTACGATAAATTTTAATGCAATAGGGGTGGTATCTGGTGTATCTGATAAAGAAATAACATTGACAGATGCAAAAGGTTCTAACTCATCATCCGACACTACATATGATTTAAATCTTGATTATTTAGTTAAGATAGAGACAAGTGCATACACACCTTTGAATCTTTCTGATATAAAAGTTGGTAATAAAATAATAGCCCAAGGATTAACAAATAATTCTAAGTTTTTTATAAAAAGGATTATTTCATTTGATTCTATTCCTACACCTATAGAGCCAAAAGATGAAGTTGCAACGACAACTGCCACAACCACTCCTATTGATGATATTGCCATAGCTACAACTACAGATGTTGGAACAAGTACCTTGACTGAAGATGTTATAGAAGAGAGTACTGGTGGATCGTCTGATACAGCTACTCCTGTTGTTACAACTCCTGTTGATGCAACATCAACTACAACCGCAACAACAACAGAGTCATTTTCAACAACTACTCCTGAAGTAATATCGACTACAACTGCTACAACAACTGACGGTATTATTGACACAATAACATCTACAATAGGTGATGTTATAGATGCTGTTGTAGATGTGGTTCAAAACGTTGTTGATACAGTTGTAGGATCCTCTACACCTAATACTGCTATAGATACGGTCCAAGAAAATCCTCCACAAGAGATTCCTATAAAAGAATTAATAGACAATTCATCATCCATAACCCCACCTATCAACTAATCGGTTTATATTTTAAACTAGATCAATGTTCAATATTAATATAAATAAAAAAAATTATTTCATATTAATATTGTCATTGGTCTTTTTTATTTTACCTAAGATAATCAACGCCGACGTACTCCTACCTGGTAACATAAACACCTGTGGAGAGATAGCAATAGGTGGTACATACACATTAACAAGTGACATAAGTGGTAATGGTACATCAACATGTTTAACAATATCATCAGACAATGTCACTATAGTAG
>CAIZLB010000023.1 GCA_903933735.1 uncultured bacterium
ATAAAAAAATGGTAGATTTTAAAATAAAAAAAATAAATACAGATAAGGATTGTGAAGTCTCTCTAGAGATAGAGGTAAAAGCGGATGCTCTTAATAAATTAAAAGCGGATGCGATAAAGAGAATTTCGCAGTCTGTTAAGATAGATGGATTTAGACCAGGACATATACCTGAAAAAGTAATACTAGAAAAAGTTGGTGATTATGCTATATCAGAAGAAGCTTGTCGTATGTATATAGACAATAATTTTATAAGTATAATACAAGAGAGTAAAAATTTTCCTATAAATCAACCAAATATATCTATAACAAAATTGGCTGTCGACTCGGATGCTGAAATAAAAATAGAATTTGCTACGGCACCAGTTATAGAGTTACCTGATTATAAAAAGATTGCCAAGAAGCATAATGATGAAAAAGTAAAAGAATCTAAAGAAGAAGTTACTGAAAAAGAAGTTGATGATGTTATTGTTAATATTCAAAAAGAAGTTGTTCATTTTGAATATCATCAAAGTCATGCTGATGAACATGATCATAATCACGGTGAACTTAATCTCCCTGAGATAAATGATGAATTTGCTAAAAAAGTTGGTCCTTTTGAAAATGTAGAAGCTTTGAAAAATGCTATAAGGGAAAATCTAAATCAAGGTAAAGCACAAAAAAGTATAGAAAAAAATCGTATACAATTGATAGATGAAGTTATAGAAAAATCTAAAATAAAATATCCAGAATTTTTATTGAAATCAGAACAGACTGTGATGATAGAAGAAGTTAAGGCTGATTTGGCTCACTCTGGTCAATCATTACAAGATTATCTTAAGATGATAAATAAAACAGAAGATGACATAAGAGAGGAGAGAAAAGATATGGCTGATAAGAGGGTTAAAACACAGCTTGTTTTAAGTAAGATTGCAAATGAAGAAAAGCTTAAAGCTGATGAAGTTAAGGTAAATACTCAAGTTGATGAGATATTGAAAACTCATGTAAATGCAGACCGCGATAATGTCCACATGTTTGTGGAAAGATTTGAATTGAATCAGCTGGTATGGGCGTTGCTTGAGGCCTAGGGTTGTAGGTTGTCGTGATTTACAAATGTCAGAAAAAGTGTTACTTTAACAGAGTTACACTTTTTCAATTTAATTTTTCAATCTAACCCTAAAAACGAACATGATACCTGAAGCGCACAAGGCAATAATGGCTGAAATGATAAGAAAATATTCAAAAGACCATAATCTCATACCTCGGGGTGAGACTTTGGATGTTCAGTTTAATTTGAGATCTGAGGTTCTTTATCTGTACGATGATCCTTATGAGTCATTTAGAGAGTTTTGTGAGAGAACCGGTGAATCTAAGTGGATAATAACAAGAGCTTTAAATACCTTTTATTCTCTCGGTTTTGAAAAAATCAAGGATGTTGCTAGTTACGGTACTAAGGATAATGAAAATTGGTATCGTGTCTATGGTATCAATCATCTTTGTAAAACCTTCAAGATCATAAGGAAATGGCTATCCTCTATTGGTCTTGGAACTGGTATGGATTTTAATACTCTCGAGCCAATATGTGGCCCTTATAATCCTCCTGAAGATGAGATTGCTCTCGAGGCTGGAGCTCGTGATTCCTGTCTGTGTGGAGCAGAAAATAGGAGATGAGGTTTCAATGATCAATCACGATTGGTCTACATGTCTCCAGGCTCACACCCTGGGGATTTTTTTGTATACATATACATTTGATAATCGATATGAAAAAATGTATTATTAAAAATAATAACAAAAATTTTATTCATTGAGTCTTTGTTAATTATCACATGTTAAAACATACACTCTTTAAATACTCTATGGTTGGAATGTCTGGGACTGTTATCGACCTGTTGTTTTTATATATTTTAGTAGATATGTTATCTATTGATGTTATGTATGCTGTTATGATATCTTTCGTGTTGGCGGTAACTAATAATTTTATTTTCAATAAAATTTGGACTTTCAAAGATAGTGTTAATGATGATTTATATCATATAAAATATTTAAA
>CAIZLB010000024.1 GCA_903933735.1 uncultured bacterium
ATCTGAGGAACAGTTCCATTACAATTTGTCCAGGTAGCAATAGATGACCACGCTCCTGTTGCATTGGATTGACAAGAAAATATCGGATCAACAATGTAATCAATATCAACATCACCTACAATTTTCAAATCAAAAGTGTCGGTTGGTATTTCCAAATTAGTAAGTA
Source organism: uncultured bacterium (assembly GCA_903933735.1). GTDB lineage: Bacteria > Patescibacteriota > Minisyncoccia > Phycocordibacterales > CAIZLB01 > CAIZLB01. The sequence continues at coordinate 167 of CAIZLB010000024.1, forward strand.
AAATCTTATAGACATTTTCATCTGCCACATCATTGAATGTAGCAATCAATGATCCCTCTATCTTATTTCCATCCTCATCTGTATAAACTGGATACACTTCAATTGTAGCTGACTGTTCTATGTTTGTAGATTTTGCATAGAGTGTAATATCTTTTGTACTATCTAAAACTTTAGCAAAAGTAGTTATAATGTATTGACCATCTGTAAGTGAAGCATAATTTCCATCTTGAGTTTTAACTGTGTCATAAATATCTGCGATAATATTTTGATCTTGATCTAATTGAAAGGCTTTGGAAATAAAAATGATTTCAAATATCTGAGTCGAAAGATGTGGAATAGTCCATTCTATATAATCCAGATACCCGTCTCCGTTTGTATCGAAAGAACTAAACTGCATCGCTTGATTGTCATTATTTTTCCATTTAATTTGAATCCTGCTTTCTTCACCAACTTTATATATTTTAGGTATTGTTGTAGAAGCCAAAACATCAACAAGTGGAGCTTCAGGATTTTCATCTGGAGATGAAACTGTAATGAGCTTTCCTGTATCTGTAATTAGTTCACTAACTTCAATAGTTGCAGTGGTTGAAGTTGCTTCAATAATAATCTCTGGAGTTGATGTTCCTGTGATTACATCTGTAATATTATCTATTACATTAGTTACAGAATCTGTGATCTGATCACTAATACCTGTTACGGTGTCGATAATATTTTCAAAAAAATCAGTTGATGTAGCTTGTGTAGTATTATCTGTAGCAATACTAGATGTGGCGGTAGATGTAATATCAACAACTTCTGGAGTTATTGGAGCAGTAGCCAAATCAATATTCTCAACTGACACTGTCTCTGGTTCTGTAACGATACTATTTACAGTAGCCGAATCTACAATACCAGCATCAATCAAACTAACACCTGAATTGATATTGATATCATTGTTTTCTATAGGAATTACAGCTTCTACAAGTGGAAGATCTACAGTCTGTGCACTCAACACACTCCAAGTAAAAATGAATAACAATAATGTTGTATACAAAAAAAATCTGGTGGAATCTGATTTATATTTTGGTCGGAAAGGGTTAAACATCTTTTTATTATTATCTATTATTTTAACATAAAAACACCCTAAATACACTGAATATTTTGAATATTTTTCTATTGAGAGTATAATACTTAAATAATTAAAAATAATCGCAAACTTACATAAATAAAAATGAAATTTACAAAGATTAAAGAGATGAGTGTATCAACATCTATTATATTATCAGGATTGATTATAGGATTTTCCATTTTCTTAACAACCTGGATTTTCTTTGGGGGAGATAACAATAAACAGAAGCTATCGTCACCAACACCAGCTTCGATAAACAAAAAAGCTGGACAAAATAATGCCAATAACCCGACCTCAGAACAACTTCAATTAATTCAACAACAGAGACAGCAAAATCAACAAGTTAACCCAACCTCAGTGATAAAACCAGTTACAGAATAGATTTGATGAAATCAAAACCCAAAATCATAACCATACTCGGTCCTACAGCTATAGGTAAATCAGATCTGGCTGTGAACATTTCCATATATCTTAAAGAAAAATATAATATAGAATCCCATATAATATCTGCTGACTCGAGACAGGTATACAAGCATCTTGACCTTGGTACTGGAAAAATAACAGATGAAGAAATGAAAGGGGTCAAACATCACATGTTAGATGTTTTAAATCCAGATCAAGAATACAGTGTTTATCAATACTATCAAGAGGCAGATAAGATCATACAAGAATTACTAAATAAAAATATATTACCCATCATATGTGGTGGTACTGGTTTGTACATAGATGCTTTACTTTTCGAAAATGCAGGTGCTGGAGCTTCGCAAAACCCAGAACTTCGAGACGAACTCGAAAATGAAGACTTAGAAAATTTACAAAATAAACTGAAAGTTTTATCGCAAAAATATCAAGCTGATATAGAAAATATAGATATAAAAAATAAAAGACGAGTTATAAGAGCGATAGAAATATTAACTGAATTAAAAACTATACCCGAAAAAAAATATATAGATAAATACGACAATCTCATAATAGGTCTAGATACTGATTATGAATTTTTACAAAATAGAATAAAAATAAGAATAGATAAGAGATTAAAAATCGGCATGATTGAAGAAGTTGAAAACTTATTAAAAGAAAATAAGATAAACCACCCGAAACTTCAGAAACTTGGATTAGAATATAATTTCATTTCTGATTATTTGACAGGAATATTGACGATGGAGGAGTTTAAAGAAAAGTTATATTTTGCAATATGTCATTATGCAAAGAGGCAGAAAACTTGGTTTAAAAATAGTAAGAATCTAAATAATAACGATAATCATATAGATTGGTTTGATATACAGGATGTAGGGTTTGAGAAGGATGTTCTTAAAAAAGTTACCACTTTTATTAACTCTTCCATCTAGCAACAATACCACAAGGCAGGTATCTATCTTGATCATCTTTCATCAATAATTCCTTACTTTCCACTTCCCCATTTTTATCAAAAATCATCTCGAGATTTTGTTTATATGCTATATGAGAGTAACCACTAGCATAACCGTTGACTATGAAAAATAAAGCATCAGGCGCTAAGAGTCTAGCTGTTTCCTCCACGAATTCAACAAATTGTTCTTCCAATTTCCAAACTTGCCCCGCTGCCCCACGCCCGAAAGCTGGTGGATCCATGATAATACCTTGATATGTATTCCCACGTCTCAATTCTTTTTTAACAAAAGCAAAAGCATCATCAAGTATCCATCTTATAGGGGCGTCTTTAAGACCTGAGAGTTCGGCATTTTTCATACCAGCACCAATAGATGGTTTTGACGCATCAACATGAGTGACTTCAGCTCCGGCAGCAGCTGCGACTAAAGATGCACAACCTGTATAGCCAAAGAGGTTTAAAACTTTTATTGATCTATTTTTATCTTTTGATTTTTCTTTTTTTACAATCTTATCTATAAACTGCCAATTGTCATATTGCTCTGGGAAAATACCAGTATGTTTGAATGGATTTAATTTTATATTACATCTCAAATCTCCATAAAACTGAATAGAAAAATCTTCAGGTAAATCTTTATAGGTTTTCCATATCCCCCTCTCATCTCTTTTAGTATTGTTACTGTCATCGATAAAAACAGCATCAACTTTTTTCCAGATGTCAGTTGATAGTTTTTTAGGCCATAGAGCTTGAGGATCTGGTCTGTCGATAATATAACCGTTGTATGATTCAAGCTTTCTTTTGTCTCCAGTGTCTATGAGGGAGTATTGTAAGTCTTTATGCATGAGGATATGTTAACACAAAAATGAAAATAAAAAACCACTATTTACAAAGTAATATTATTATGATAATTTAATTTCATGGCTAAAACATCAGCACCTTGGGTGGCATTGTTGTGCGATAAGTGCGGGCAACCAGTGTCAGAAAATAACAGCGTAGCAAAAGTTGAATTACACGCCTTCGGTAACGGGGGTGCGGCGATAGCTCGTGGTGACAGACACCTTAACCCTGTAATAGGAGAACACCCTTGTGAAGGATCACCTTCTAGAGTCCAAAAGTTCAGAGATATCCGTAGTGGTGGGCGTGATACAGGATTCATTAATACCAGCCTCATGGGTCATTGTATTGACCCTGAACCAGATATTCAATAACTTTTTTCAGCGAAAAACTAGATACGAGCCCTTCGAGAGTCGGGCTCTTTTTTTATTTTATAAAAATCAAGATTGAAATCGGTGCCGCGTCGTCGGAATCGAAGCTTACAGCTTCAGTATACCTTTACCATTTTCTCGGACCTAAGGTCCTCAAAAATATACCGCAGGGGTATTTCTATTTTGATAAATCAAAATAAGTCAGGTAAAGCTTTTCGATGTCCTACACGCAAGCAAAACTATTTGCTTGCTTAGTGTCACATTAAAAAAACGTATCTCACGATACGTTTTTTCTTGTGCCACTAGTAGGAATCGAACCTACATCTATCCCTTAGGACGGGACTGTTCTATCCATTGAACTATAATGGCGACTGACCAAAAGTCAGTATAAGATTATCTACCTGTAGTGGTTGTAGCAGAGGTACTAGAAGCTGCCTCTTTAGCTTGCTGCTCAGCGATCATACGCTCCGCATCAGCTTTTGGTATAACCTCAACAACTTCTACATCAAATATAAGTGTAGAGTCTTTTGGTATAATAATCTCGCCTGTATTTGGATTCTTTATCTCTTGACTTCCATAACCTTTATCAGCAGGTATCTTAAGTGTTTTTTTATCACCTCTTTTAACTCCAACTAAACCCTCATCCCATCCTTTTATAACTTGACCAACACCTAATTGAAATACAAACGGCTGATTCTTTGTATATGAACTATCAAACTCTTTTCCACTTTCAAGTTTACCTACATAATGTATAACTATAAAATCTCCAACCTCGGCTGTCTTAACGGTTTGTTCTACTGGTTGTTTATTTTTATCTTTATTATTTTGTATCATAGAAAATGAGATTACTGCTATTAATAATATTACCAATACTGCTATTATGTATCCAATGGTTTTATTTTTCATATTTTTATTTTTTATTTTATATTTAATAATTCATTAACTTTTTCAACATCATAACCTACAACGATGTGACCATCTATATCAGACACAGGAACACCTCTTTGCCCACTTTTTTCCCTGATCATCTGTGCAGCACTTGCATCAACACCCACATCCACATATTCATATTCAAAACTTTTTTCTTTTAAATAATCTTTAAGTAGATGACAATATGAGCAAGACTCTGTGCCGTATACTATTATTTTATTTTTTTGTACGTTTTCTGTTGTGTTCATAAGGCTATTATATCATGTATTTATTTTTTATCTATTATCTTTATTATTTTCTCATCTTCTTTGGAAACATCAAGTTTTTTTCTGATCTCATAATCCAAACCTTGTTCTGTTTTAAGTCTTTCTATATCCTTATTAAGCTGTATTTCACGAGCTTTAAGATCTTCATATGTCTTAACCTCTTTATCATTCTTATCTTTGACATAAAAATAGTTTTTTATGATTCTGATATTACCTCTTATTAAGAAAAATAGGGCTATAAGTAGTATGAAAAAGACCCACTTAGAGTTAAATGTTCTATTGATTGAGGCTTGTTGTTTTTTATGCTCTTGAAATTCTCTCATTTACTGCTATATTTATATCATGTTTCTAAATCCAAAGCATCGTCAAAAATTACAATTTATATGGGCTATTGTTGTCGTCTTAATAATCATAAGTATGCTACTTGCATATGTCATGATGTTGATTGCATAAAGTCTATATATTCTAACCATTTTTCATCATTTTCAAAAAGACTTCGTGAGATATACTTACCTTGCCTCTTTCTGCCATCTTCTTCTTACCTTTTTTCTGTTTTTCTAAAAGCTTCATCTTACGAGTTATATCCCCTCCATACAGATATCCTGTAACATCTTTTCTCATAGCTGATAAAGTTCTTGATGCTATGATGCGACCATTGGCCTTGGCCTGTATCTTTGTAGTGAACATCTGTTTTGGTAAAACTCCATAAAGTTTATCAACGGCTTTATTGGCCTCTTCATCAACTCGTCTCTGTGCCACGACTCTCGTAAAGGCTTCCACAACCTCATCAGCAACCATGATATCCATACGAGTCACTTCAGCATCTTGCATGGCAAAAAACTCATACGACAAAGATGCATATCCAGATGACACACTTTTCAATTCATCGAAAAAATTTCTCATAAGTTCACGCAGTGGCATGAGTATAGATAAAGACAATCTATCATTACCAAAGTTGTTAGTCTCTACAAGTTCACCTTCATGATCATAGAGCAACTGATAAATATTACCAGAATATGATCCTGGTGTAATAATCTTTACATTGACCCAAGGTTCACGAACTTTTAAGACCTGTCCATGCTCTGGAAATAAAGATGGTGAATATATCATCTTTACAGTTTGTTCTTTATCTTTAAAAGTAACTTCATAAGTTATACTTGGAGTAGCTATAATCAAAGCTAGATTGTATTCTCTTTTCAATCTCTCTGTAATAATCTCAAGATGAAGCAAACCTAAAAAACCACAACGAAAACCACGACCCATGGTTCCAGATGATTCTTCTTCGAATGAATATGATGAATCTGATAATGATAATTTACCAAGTGATTGTTTCAAAAGCTCAAAGTTATCAGCATCTTCTGGATAAATAGAAGCCCAGACAACAGGATCAGGCTTCATATAACCCGAAAGTGCAGGTAAAGAATTTCTAAAACCGGTAACAGTGTCTCCTACCGTTGCAACTCCTGATCTTTTGATACCAGTTACAACATAACCAATAGAACCTTTAGTCAAAACATCAACAGATCTTTCCTCAGGTGCAAATATTCCAACATCCAATGCAAAAAACTTTTCATCAGCTATGGAGAAGATGAGTTCATCTCCTTTTTTTATTTCCCCATCCATGACTCTTATAAAAACTATAACCCCTTTATGATTTGAATATTGAAAATCAAAAACCAAAGCTCTGGGATCCTTTCCTTCAAACTCTGATATAGGTGCGGGTATCTTTTTTATAATTTCATCAAGTAGCATGTCAACCCCTTGTCCAGTTTTACCTGAAGTTTCAAGTATATCTTTTTCATCACAATCTAAAAGTGATGAGACTTCTTTTTTTATATCATCAACTCTGGCTATCGGTGAATCTATCTTAGATAAAACAGGTATGATAATGAGTCCTGCCTCACGAGCAGAGTTCAAAGTCGTAAGTGTTTGAGCCTGAACACCTTGTGTTGCATCAACCAAAAGAATACATCCCTCAACAGCCCGAAGAGCACGTGAGACTTCATAAGAAAAATCAATATGACCTGGAGTATCGATAAGATTTAAAGTATAACCTTTATATTCCATCTTTACAGGTCTCATCTTTATGGTTATACCCTTCTCTTTTTCAAGCTCCATATCGTCAAGAACTTGATTAGTCATCTTTCTTTTTTCAACAGTTTGAGTCAACTCCAACATACGATCAGCCAGAGTTGATTTACCATGATCTATATGAGCGATAATACTAAAATTTCTGATTTGCATTGATGTGATAATACATTATTTTCGGGTTTTTGGCTATGGTATTGACTATTATAGAATATTTAAGTATAAATTATAGGTCGAACTCTGGGGTATGCACCCCGCAAACAACAAAATAAACACTGAACATTACCAACAAGATTATGAACGAGCAAGCAGCGATTGTAGACCCTATTAAAGCATATATCGATTTCTTTAATTTTTATATGACGGACCCCACTTTGGCGACTACTGTAGCAAAAGGCTGGAAAAATCCAAAATGCACGCCGGGATTACTTAGCTTTATTCACCAATCGCATCCCGACAATTTTATCAAGGCAGCATGTCTGTTATTGAAACAAGTTCCTGTTACAGATATCGATTTCAGAACTGTTATTGAGATCTTTACAAAATCCGAAAGTGATCGAATTATATTATCTTCTCTGATACCTATACTGGAACTGATTCCTGAAGGCCCAGATGGAATTAGTATTCCCGATACTGTATCAGTAGCAGTATTATTAACTAAACTTCACAGCATATTATCAGATCCAGATTATCACGGACTTGCAGACCTTGAAATTGCAACAAGAATTATTATTAAATTAATTGGTATGATACCAGATACGCATTTAAACTATAGAGGCACTCTGAGATTTCTAACCAGCGAACATTCAACAATAGTACAGGATCAAGTTAAAAATGTAAACGACAGAATACCAATCAATCATCTTAATCTAGGACTTTTACTAGATGATCTCATCGAACACCCAGCAGGTACACTGATATCACAGGAGATCGAGCGTATTATCGAAAGAATACCGTCTGATCAACTAGACTATGATAAAATCATGGCGCACTATAATCATGAAAAAGCACAAGAGTCTCACAGGAGTCACGCGCTGCAACTATTGAAAAAGATGGACCAGGGCATTCTGATAGTAAAAGGCCATCAAATCCTCGCGGCGCTGAACAGCCTAACGTAAATCCCATCCACTACCCACCCCTGGACCGTCACATCACGACGGTCCAGGGGTTTATTTTATTTACCATCTATCACCCCATCTTTCATCTCTATAACCCTATCTGCAGTTCTTGCATACTCTGCTTCATGAGTCACCATAACTATAGTCTGACCTTTTGCATGTATTTCTTTAAAAATTTTCAAAACTAAAAGTGAAGACTCTATATCCAGGTTAGCTGTTGGCTCATCGGCAAAAAGTATCGCCGGATCATGTGCCAAGGCACGAGCAATAGAAACTCTCTGCTGTTGACCACCTGATAGTTTGGCTGGAATACTATCATATTTACCCTCCAAACCTACTTGATCCAAAACTTCCATAGATCTTTTATAAGCATGTTTTTTATCCATACCCTGCATAAGTAAAGGTAAGGCCACATTTTCAACAGCAGTTAGATCTGGTAACAAAGCATAATCTTGAAAAACATAGCCCAATTTATTCAAACGAAAAGTTGTTCTTTCTTCATGTGACAAATCATGTACATCAACACCGTCGATTACAATCTCACCTGAAGTTGGCCTATCAAGTAAACTTATCTGATAAAGTAGAGTCGATTTACCAGCTCCAGAGCGCCCCATAATAGCCACGAATTCTCCTGCCAATATCTCCATATCTATACTCTTCAAGACAGTGGTTTGTTTATCACCATCTGTAAAAGTCTTTGTTAGTTTTTTTGTTTGTATTATTATCTCTTTCATATTTTTTAAAATTATTATCGACCCAATATAGAATCTAAAGTATTTTTATTTACTATCATACGAGCAGGTATATAACCAGCTATAATAGTTGTGACGAAGAGTGCTAACACTCTCCACAAAGTTCCACTAAGTGGTGCATATAAGATACCATCAGAGAATGGAAAATTTATAGGATGTTTGTCTATAAACGGGACCAAAAATCCATACAAAACAAGCATGCCTAGTATTGCACCAAGAATGGCATAAAATGCTGATTGTATTATGTATGAATATTCTATTGATTTTGACGTTATACCAATACCTTTTAATATTCCTATAAACTTACGTCTTGTTAATGTGTTAACAAATATCACAATAAACACAGTTATAGAGGCCACAACCAGACCGATACTACCCATAAGAGTTCCAAGTAGTCCGAAAAGATCTTTCATGTCTTTCAAGAATTTAGGTTCAGCTTCTTTTGCAGTTTGTATCTTTGCATCAAAATCATAACCGTTAGCTATGAGAATATTTTTAACACGTACGGCATCTTCTTCAGTACTTCCGGGGGTTAATTTTACAGCGATCTCAGAAACATTTGTATCACTACGACCTATAAGTTTACGAAGCTCTGATTGTGTCATTATGATCCTTGCATCTATATTATCAATCTTTGACTTTAAAATACCTCTTAGATAAACTTCTTTACTGTTATTACCTATTGTTAATTTTAGTCTGTCACCAACTTTTATATTACGAAGTTGTGAAAAACCAATAGAATCTATTGGTGTTAATTCATTGATCAAAAAAGCTCCAACCAAAACACCGTCTCTATCCTCATCATCAAGATAGGTACCATCTATAACATAATTAGATAAACCAGTAACCTTATCTTCTTCAGATGGAATAATCCCTGATATGTTAGTAGAGGCCTGATTTGGAGTCTCTTCGGGCTTTAAAAGCCTTCTATAGTCAGCTTGTATAGTTCCGCCCGCGAGTACACGAGGAACTATACCTGTGACATTTTGAAGATTCTTGAGCACACTCTCGATCTCGCTACTGTTCTCTATGATGGATTTTTGTCTAAGAGTAGAGATGATAACCTTACCAGAATACCTATCTTCAGATGCCTCTATAGAACTTTCAATAAGACCAACAAGTATTCCATTGACCACAACTAAGTTTAAAAAAGTTAACATCATCACGACGACAATTAAACCTGTAGTCCAAATACTGGCATGTTTTAATTGTCTAAATGCCAAGAAAAACCCAATTTTTATATTGTGAATTTTTTTATTTTTTACCATATATGATGATCTGATTATTTTCCAAACCTGATACTGTCTCTATGTCACCATTGTTATTTATTTCCCCTGTTTTAATATCAATCTTTTCTATACCTTTCATATTTTTAAAATTATCACTACATGAATTATTTGATACACAACTCACATCATTTAATCTATAAACTTTTTTGACACCACCTTCTAATATCAAAGCGGCTTGAGGGATAGTTAAAACTGATGGTCTTTTATCTGTTTCTATATCGATGTTTGCAGTCATACCACTTTTAACTCTTTCGTCTTTTCCAACAAACTGTATCTTTGTCCTATATGTTGAAACTCCATCTTTGATAGTTTCAGCTGGATCTATAGAGATAATAGCACCATCAAAAAATACATCACGACCATAAGCATCGAGAGATATCTTAGTTTTTTGTTCTACTTTTAATTTCGCTATATCATTCTCGGATACAAAAGTTTCTATTTGATATTCACCATCATTTAACAAACTTATAATAGGAGTATTTGGCGATGAGATCTCACCTTCTTTTATATCTACTTTTGTTATAACACCATCAAAAGGAGCTGTTATTATGGTTTTGGCAACATAAGCTTGTGCATTGGTAAGATCAGCTCTTTGTATGTCTATTTCATAACTTGTTCCACCACTTTTTTTAATTCTCAAATTATTTTCCGCTCTATTGATAGCAGTTATACTATTTTTATATTTTATTTCCGCTTGATTTAAAGCATTGATAGCTAAAGTAAAATTCGTACGCGCTAAAGCTATATCGGTTCTTTGTGATTGTATAATGGTGTAGTTTGAATCAGTTGATACAGATTTCTCTGAAACTATAGATATCGCATTGTTGACACTGTTCATAAAAACCTGAACTTGAACAATATAAGCCTTGATTTGATTTATATTATTTATATCAGAATCACCATTCCATTTACTTAACAATTCACCTATTCTTATTCTATCATCAGTCAACCTTTGCTTTAGATTTGAATCCTGATCTATAGCATAATTAAACTGCGGATTAACACTACGTGGATTTGTGAAAGCATTGTCTATTTTTGATCTTATTGCCTCATCAGCTTTATTATAGACATTTGATAATTCTATCTGTAGGGCTTGTGTCGATAAATCAAAATCATTTCTCGCCCCAATCAAATCACCTTCAGCAATAGAGACCTCTTCATCTCTTGAGCCACTCTGTATTTGATCCAACTTAGCATAACTTTTTTGTAAGTTTGAAACAGCGTCGCCGTTTTGAAGAGAAGCGATAACTTGTCCTTTTTTAACTCTGTCACCGACTTTGAAGTTAACCTTATTGACACGTCCAGCGGTTTCAAAACCCATATCAACATTTTTAGCTGCGATAACTTTACCAGTCAGTGATACATTTTGGACGAATTCTTTAGCTTCAACTTTATATGTTAAGACATCGGTTGTTTTATTGTTTCCAAAGATAAAATATAAAATAATAATCAATACAATAAGGGCAGGAATCCAAACTTTTTTCTGTTTTTTATTGGCCCAGATATTTTTTAAATTTGTTAAAATTTTTGGCTTTTTAGTCATATTGATGTGATTATAGCATCTTTTTCGAATAAATATAAATATAACAACACCCGGGGAGTGTTGTTATGACTAAACATAACCTTCTACAAGGAGAGATCTTCTTACGACAAAAACACAGTCCTTGTCGGGGTCAAAACTTTCTTGCAAAAAACTGAGTCTTGAACTATGTATCTTTCGTTCAAGTCTAAAAATGACCGCATAATCAATACCCTCTGTAAACATGCACATATAATTACCAAAAGTGATGTTTTCATTTTCACAAAGTGCATCATCGATAGAATCACATAGAATATCTGATGCTATTGGAAAACTATCATAATTAAATTTGGTGAATCTTAGCCCTATCTTTTTAAATGTCTTGAAATTAGGAAACGATGTCACGAGATTATTCATCAATATTTTAATAATAACCCCTGACAGTTTCAGACGTTCTTTATCTATAGTATAAACTGTTATCTCACCAAAACGATCTTCAAATCCATCGTATCCGTAGTACAGTAATCCTGTCATAATCTTGATTGTTAGGTGTTTGTTTCAGTCACCCTAAACCTAAAGAGTAACTATATATATTAGACCATGGTACAGGGGATGGTGCAAATGTATTAAATTAAATAGATTTGGCATAAAAATATGTATTGTGATAATATATAAAAGTGTGATGAAAAGCGTCTGGTGCTCCTATTGAGTGTCCTGGGCGCTTTTCGCTTTTATGAAGAAATAGTTTGACTATATATAGATTTGATATATTTTATTTATCGAAATAAAGGTGTGATTCATAGCCATGACCCTTATTTTACTTAAATTTGACAACAATTATATTTTTGATATTATATAAATCAGTAAGGTAAGTCCCGCGATAAAGGGCACTACTCTTGAGAGAGGCGTCTGGTGCTCCTATTGAGTGTCCTGGGCGCTTTTCGTCTTTATAAAGATTCCATTTTTTAAATCAAAGACTTTTATAAAATCATATGGATTAACCTGATTAATTTTATCTATATAGCACTCTTTAACAAATTTTCCAATATAATCACTAACTTGTACAGAATCTGAATATTCGGAATCAACCTGGGTTATTTTTTCTAACTTTGGTAGTAAATTATTTCTTCGTAAATACCTTTTTAGATTTAATTCATCACTCTCTGATTCTAAATACCTATCGAAAACAAGTTCGATATTATTTAATTCTGAATTAATATAGACTATCTCAGAGAAAATATATTCTAGACTATTTTTTAACATAAAATTCCTTATATCATTAGGAGTAAAATTCAATGTATCATTTTCAACGTATTTTTCTTTTTCCAACAAAAAAGACATAAATAAGACATTATGTTTGTAAGCTAAATCAATGAGTACTTCAACTAAAATCTTAAAATCTCTAACATGTCTTTTTAATTCCTTGCCTGAGTTTTTAAAGTACCTGAAAGCTGATAAATGCCTGTTTAAATGATGCAAAGAGTCTCTATGAATAAGCGTCATGTTTAACTGAAAATAACGACTGGATGATTTATTTGAAGGATGACCAGGATCCCCTGTTTCATCAATGAAGATAAACACTCTACCTTTAGGAAAGGTTAGTCTAGGTATTTTGTTTTGATCTATTTTATGTTCCATCCCAAAATTCTATCAAACCACACTTAAAGTTCTCATTAAGAAAACATAAAGAAAACCTGAAGAATTTATAAATATTTCCCAAACAAAAAACCACCGATCTCTCGATGATTCCTTTTAGGAACTATAAAGCCCCCTTCTTCTTCGCCATCTCCCTATCTGTTTTTGTTAAATATTTCTTTCGTAGTCTTACATTGTTTGGTGTGATTTCAAGATACTCATCATCTTGCATAGTCTCAAGACCTCTCTCTATACTTATAGTATATGGTGGAACTAACATAATCATCTCATCTGTTCCTGAAGCACGCATGTTTGTAAGCTGTTTAGCTTTAGTTGGATTAACTTCCATCTCTTCACCTTTTGATGTATTTCCAACAACCATACCAGCATAAACTTCTGTAGAAGGAGCGATGTATAGAACACCACGAGTTTGAAGATTTCCCAATGCAAAAGTCAAAGCTTTTCCATTTTCCATAGAAACCATAGAACCTACTTCTCTTTTCTCTATAACCCCAACATGTGGTCTAAACTCTATAAAACGAGAAGATAATATGCCTTCACCTTTTGTATCTATAGTAAATTGACCACGATAACCTAGAAGTCCGCGAGTTGGCATCTCAAACACTAGTCTTGAGATATTATTTCTCTCTGACATCTGAGTCATGATACCTTTTCTTTTTCCAAGTTTTTCTATAACCGCACCTGAGAATTCTTGAGGTACATCTATAACAACTTCTTCAAAAGGTTCATTCAATCTTCCTTCTATCTCTTTAGTAATAACTTCTGGATTTGAAACCTGAACCTCAAAACCTTCTCTTCTCATCTGTTCTAGTAAAACAGCGATATGAAGTTCTCCACGTCCATAAACTTTGAAAGTATCTCCTGAATCATTATGATCAAAATCAACACGAAGACCAACGTTAACTTCAAGCTCTTTTTCAAGTCTATCTCTGATCTGACGAGATGTGACATATTTGCCATCCCTTCCTGCAAATGGTGAATTGTTAACTAAAAAGTTAAGAGCAATAGTTGGCTCATCGATACCGATAGATGATAGAGGTTCTATACCAGGATCCGATGTTATAGTTTCTCCGATGTAGATATCTGTAAGACCAGCAACCATAACTATATCTCCAACAGATGCTTTTTCTACTTCTATTTTTGATTGACCCTCGAATGAAAATATTTTTATTATTTTTCCCGCTCTTTTTTCTTTATCTTTATTTAAAATATAAACTTGTTTGTTAACTTCTATAGAACCGTTCCAAACACGGCAAAGTGCCATACGTCCAACAAAGTTATCATATGCAAGGTTGAAAGGTTGGGCAACAAATACATCATCTTCACGTGAAGGATGTGCAGGCTCTATATGAGAAACTATCATATCAAAAAGTGGATCCAGGTTGATGAATTCATCTGTTAATTCTTTTTTAGCAACAGCATCACGGCCGATCGCATAAACTATAGGAAAATCAAGCTGTGAATCATGAGCACCTAGCTCTATGAAAAGCTCCAAGATCTCATCATGAACTTTTGAAGGGTTGGCAGCTGGCTTATCTAACTTGTTCATTATGATAATAGGGTTTAGACCAAGCTCTAATGATTTTTTCAAGACGAAACGAGTTTGAGGCATAGGACCTTCTTGCGCGTCAACTAAAAGTAAGACTGTATCGATAGAACGAAGTACACGTTCAACTTCAGAACCAAAGTCGGCATGCCCTGGTGTATCAACTATGTTGATCTTATGTCCTTTGTATGTAAGTGAAGCGTTCTTAGCATATATAGTAATACCTCTTTCTTGCTCTATAGAGTTAGAGTCCATACTACCAGCATCAGCCTTTATAGCACCAGTATAATGAAGCATGGCATCAACCAGAGTTGTCTTACCATGGTCCACGTGGGCTATAATAGCGATATTTCTTATGTCATTTGGATTTTTTTGAGTCATCGCACTATTTTGACATATTTTTTGGAAAATTGCAAAATATTGCTTTATATCAGTGTCTTTTCCACACCTTTCCTTTTATCGAAATCTAGTATATACTATAAACATGTTAACAGTTATTCTAAATATTCTACCTTACATACAGATATTGCTCGCTATACTTATGGTAATACTTGTATTGATACAACAAACAGATTCTGATGCCGGAGGTTCTTTTGGTGGTGGCGCTACTTCAAATTGGCATACACGCCGAGGAGCAGAGAAATTCATGTTTAATTTCACTATAATAATCTCTGTATTATTTGTCGCTTCTGTACTTGTTGATCTGTGGAAATAATAATAGTCTAATTGTTACTAATTATATACAAATTTTGAACTGTAACTCTTTACAGGTATTTCAAAATTACAATTAACAATAAAAAAATGAACTTAAATAACAATTTAAACAATAATCTGAGTACCAACAGAAAAGCTCCTTCGAGGGTTTACCATGGAGGTCTCAAAAAGAATTTACCAATAAATAATAATCCAATACGTCCTATACATCCTGTTCGTCCACCAATGCGCCCTGTAGCAAGACCTAATATAACAAGAAGGCATGACAATGATCTGAACTTCAACAATACCATATCTTCGACACCTTCTGCAGGAAACTCAGCCGGAGTCGGTGCTTTGAAAATGAAGAAACCTACAAAAAGATTTAGCATGCCTAGAACTAGACCGAATATCGGTTCAGCTAGTCAGGTTAAGCATGGTGTAAAACAAATCATACCTGACGTAGGTCCTGACACTTATCGTATTATTCCACTTGGTGGAGTTGAAGAGATCGGTATGAACATGACTGTTTTTGAAAATGAACATGATATCATCGTCATAGATGCAGGTTTCAAATTCAAAGAAGAAGCTACACCTGGTATTGACTACATATTACCAAACACAAAATACTTAGAAGAAAGAAAACACAAGATTCGCGCCATGATAGTGACTCATGGTCACTTGGACCATATCGGTGCCCTACCTTACATCATAGAAAAGATTGGTATGCCACCAGTATATACAAGAAACCTAACATCTCTTATGTTGAAAAAGCGTCAAGCGGAATTTCCTCATATTGCCCCACTTGATTTTAAAATAATAGAAGGTAATGAAAGTATAATAATAGGACAAACTTCAGTTAAGTTTTATGGTGTAACTCACTCTATTCCCGACTCTATGGGTATCATCATAGATACTCCTTATGGTTGGATAACAACACCTGGAGACTTCAAGCTTGATCATCTAGACGAAAAGCCAACAGCTGATGAGGAGGCTAACTATAAGATCTTCGATGGTAAAAAGGAAGTCTTATTACTTTTAGGTGAATCAACAAACATAGAAAATCCCGGGTTTTCAACACCGGAAAGTCTTGTTCATGATAACTTAGAGAAAATAGTTAAGGAAATAAAAGGAAGAATTATCATCGGTATGTTTGCTTCTCACTTTTTCCGTATAGCTAAGATAGTTGAGACTTGTGAGAGTTACAATAAAAAACTTGTCATAGAAGGTCGTAGTATGAAGAACAATATAGACATCATGATACAGGCAGGACTGCTCAATATTAAAAAAGATACAGTGATCAATGCTCAAGATATGTCCAACTATGCACCTGATAAGATAGTTATACTTGCAACAGGGGCACAAGCTGATGAGTTCGCCGCACTTATGCGTATTGCTACAAAGCAACATAAATACATACAGATAAATGAAAGAGATACTGTCCTACTTTCATCATCAATCATTCCCGGAAATGAAAAAGCGGTCCAGAAAATGAAAGACAATATCGCTCGTTCAGGTGCAAAGATAATGCATTATCGTACATCTGATGTCTTCATACATGCCACAGGTCATGCCTATCGTGGTGAGATAGAGTGGCTACATAGAAAACTTAAACCAAAATTCTTCATGCCTATGCATGGTACTCATTATCACTTGAGACTTCATGCTGATCTTGCTAATGAACTTGGTATGCCAAAAGAAAATATCATAGTGCCCGATGACTGTAACATACTTGAGATCAGAGATAAGGGTACAAAATTTGTAAAACTAGATGTCAAGGCACCAGACAATGTTGTCATGGTTGACGGATTCACCGTTGGAGATATACAAGATGTAGTCCTACGTGATCGTCAGATCTTAGCGGAAGATGGAATCTTTGTCATCGTAGCGATGTTAAATCCTATGACAGGAAGACTTATAAAATCACCTGACATCATATCCCGTGGATCAGTTTATCTTAGAGAGTCACAAGATCTTCTACGTGAGATCAGAACTATGGTTCGTACAACTATAGAGAAGGCGGTTTATGATACTAGAAATACTCCAGACTTGGATTATGTCAAAGATATAGTAACTGATACTTTAGGCAAGTTCATATTCCGTGAGACAGCTAAGAGACCGATAATTATACCGGTGGTGTTGTTTGCGTAGAAACCTTCGTAAAAAAAATAACTATCCCCATCCAGGATAGTTATTTTTGTTACTCAGGTTTAGAAGAAAAGTAACAGGGATAGATATTTTTCTGTTCGGGTTTAGAGGGATGTGTATTTTTGCTTTTTTAGATTAATATAGATATTGACATATCTATCTATATAGTATATAATATATAAGTCTAGAAAACGAGTAGAGATACTCAATAACAACAAAACACCTGAGAAGGAACTTAGAGATAAGAAAATGAACACCGAACAAATTACCACCCGCCTACTTCAAGGATCAAGAAACATCGATAGGATGCGCGAGGAAACCCATCAATTAATTTCCATGATTATAGGGTTTGCATTAGATTCTGTGGATGGCGGAGTAGTGCTTGATGAAACCTTTGAATCTGAAAACTGTGCATGGAGGATTGATGGTGAGATCAAACCTAATGGCCTTAGTAATATCAGCGTTAGATGTCATGTTCTTATAAAAGGATCAGCTACGAGTTTCTGCTTAGCATATATCTATAACAATGATAAACACAACCTCACACGGAGTGATGACCTTCAAGCTGTCTATGAGGTAATTCCGGTATTTGTTGAAGGAATGATCAATAAATTCCCCAATATCACAAAGGAGTGGCAATTTCTGATCGATGCCTCAGAGGTGAGATTCCACTAACATTCACATTCGATTCAATAGCCCCTCGCTTAACCGCGCAGGGGTTTATTTTTATATCAAATCATCAACAAATTCTTGATTAAATGTTTCTAGCATGATTTTAAATATTAGTTATTACAAACCACCCCCAAAACTACAATTTACTTACCCTATTACTCACCTTTCATCATCTTCTTTGCTCTCAGATAATTTATTATTGCAAATACGGCTTTAGATTCTATGGGCTCTAAAAATTTCTCAGATATCTTAAAAATCTTTTCTATTTTATTTAAAGCTTCATCAAATCGTGCATTATCTCTGTTTGCAAATCTTTTTATGAATTCTTGCACGGTTTCAAATAATCTTTTACCACTATCTAGATCTATGCCATTAGATTTTTTATTATTCTTTCTTTCTCTACTTATCTCTGAGTCAATCATTCTAGTAACTTCCACAACATTGGATATATCATCTAAATCTATTTCAGAAATATTTAAAGGAGAATATTTTGTATTAAGTATAGATTCTACTGTATGAAGGTTATTTCTCTTTACACCGTATTTTAATAATATATTCAGAATATGTTCCAGTTCACCATTTGATAGAGATTGTATTCTTTCTATATCAAAACTTTCAATTATTTCTTCTATTTCTTTCAATCTGCCTTCTGATTCATTAACCAAAGTCTCTGCATCTTTTCGATTTTGATCTAACCTGTCGCGAATACTCATAGATATAGAATTACCACCTGAGGTTCCGTCTATTGTATATATTTCTGTTTTATTATACATTGATGGCCAAACGACAAAAGATAATCCATGTGAATTAGAACTTTTAGCTGTTTTACCATCTATATTCAATCCGGTTATAACCCCAGAAACAAAGCCTGATTTGCGTAGTAATGATGTAGTCAATACAGCAAAATCAGCACAAACACCCGCAAACATTTTTCCTTGAATATCTACACCTTTACCAGATAGATTTTCTAGGCGCGACCTCATTATAGAAAGTCTTTCGTCATTACTTTTACCCAACTTCAATGCCTGAACATCTCTATTATTAAAATCATAATATGAAATCTTCCTAACATAGTCCTCTATAGCTATCAATTTTTCAATTGGTGATAGATTTGATATGGAATTAATAAAAATATTTAATTCTGGAGGTAAATTAGACACATCCTCTGTTACTGATTTTCCATATCTAGATTCAAAATCTTCTCTAAAGAGACCATATTCTTCACCTGTAATATCACCTGGTGCTGGAGTAATGACAGGTTTTTCTTGTGAAAAGAAAATTTTATGTATGCGTTTATTTGCCTTAATGAGAACTTGTCCTAAACTATTTTTATCATAAGTAAAATCAATATCTTTCCCTTTTGAATCCAAAACCTTTATTCTCGATGTGATTATTTTACTGTCTGTAAATCTCGGTAATAAGACCTCTTTTTTTCCATGAGCTTCTATTGTAGCAGTCACATTATTTACAGGACCAGATAATTCTTCAGATATAGGAAATATGAGTTTATGCCATCTACCATCACGAGATGCACCGAGGTTTATGTTCGTTGCCAACATACCTTTTACATAAGTTTTAAATTCTATACCGACATCTTTAGCACCCTCTTCTAATGGATCAGCGTCTCTAAGTTCTAAATATTCTTGATCCCTAAAAAAATCATATTTTTCTGATGCAACATTTTCTCTTTTAAGAGAATCCAATAAACTACCGAATAGACCCTTGCGTTTACCAGATTCTTGTCTTTCTTTTTCCTGTCTTTCTTTTTCTTTATTTATCTGTATTTCTGGGAAAAATTTATCAGTAATTTGATCAACCCTCCAGTTTGGCAGTTTTTCACTTTTTGCTCGAACATCATCAAAAAATAAAGCAGGATCTTCGTCGATAAGTGTATTTAATTGGTTGGCGAATTTATTGGATTTCGATAATTGCTTGCTTTCGTTAATAGACTTATCATCAAGTAAATCTTCTTCTTCATCTTGGTTCGGAGTTTTTATGAGATTTAATAATTGTAATTTATGTTTTTCTGCATCATTAAGTTTTAATTCTTTTTCTTTTTTTAATTCTTTTACCGTTATCGTATAGGTAACCATTTTATCAGCAATGATTCCAGCTATAAACAATAATCCAGTTTCTTTGTTGTATTCGAATAATTTTACCTCATCGAATTCTAAATCAGGTATTTCTTTATTATCATAACTGACTATTTGTTTACCATTTTTGGTGGCAACAAAAGCCGACTTACCTTCTAAGTCTATGAGATGTCTTACTGAAGAATACATATCATAATGTTTACCATCCAACACCACCCTATGATAAGTATCGTCAGCAATTTCAGTTGTTGTAATATAAGCTGGTTTATTACCGATACTTATGAGATTTACCATATGATAATCAGATTGACACACATCTATACCATCATAATTTACAACATATTCACCACTATCGAGTTCGGCAATAAAAGCCGGTTTACCGCCGACGTCAATTAAGTTTTCAATCTTTTTATATGCTTTAGATTCTTGTCCGTCATAATTAATTACATACAAACCATTAAACAATCTCGCAACGTAAACGGGTTTATTATCAACACTTATTAGATTATGAACCTCGCGATATTTTTTGGAATCATGTCCATCATAATTTACAAGGTGGTGACTTTTTTCATCTCTAGCAATGAAGGCTAACTTACCATCAATCTCTTTTAAAGAACGAACGAATTCATACTCGGAAGATGTAATTCCATCATGATATGCAATCCATTTACCATTATCGAGCTGAGCAGATAAAGCTGGTTTATCATCTACTGAGATCAATTCTTTAATTTCTTTAAATTTTAAAATATTAAGTCCATCATAATTTAGATATCCTAAATTAATGCTCTGTCTAACAAAAGCTATTTTACCTCCAATTTCTTTTAGACCCGAAATCTTACCAGGATTTTTAATTAATTCATTACCGGCATAATTCAAAGAATAAATATCAACACCTGTCTTTTCCACAAAGGCAATCTCATCTTTTATTTGCACAAGTTCACGCACATCACCCTTAATTTTTGTTTCTGTTTTACCACGATAGATAACACTATCTTTTAGATTACTAGCTTTAGTCTTCGCTCTAAAAACTAATTCACCGTTTATATTTCTAAAAAAACCTAGGCCCATATAATTACCTATATCAACCTCAGTCTTTTTAAAATTATTTACATCGAATACCTTGTCAGTTTCAACAGAAACAGGACCGTTATCCTTATTTCCACCTTCAATCTCAACAACCTTAAAACCTTCACCATCTTCAACAACTTCAAAACCATCACTGTCATAACCTCTATGAATGAGACTATCTTTTATCTCATCTTTCAATCTTTTAGTCGCCTCTTTTTTTCTTACATTATAAACTTCTAGAAGCGGTGATCTAACATATATAGCCTTGGAAGCAACAGCCCCGTCATAATCTAAACCTAATCGTGCAAATTTTTTCTTGACATCCCGTTCTGAAGTAAAAATAGATTCGAATTCTACATCTCTACCTGTCTTATCTTTTATATATTTAGCAACAAGTTCTGATTCATAATTTTTATCAACAACAAATCTACGAGTATCAAAAGTCTCATAGGCAAGTTTTTCACCGACAGAA
This sequence comes from uncultured bacterium, assembly GCA_903933735.1. Lineage (GTDB taxonomy): Bacteria > Patescibacteriota > Minisyncoccia > Phycocordibacterales > CAIZLB01 > CAIZLB01. The sequence continues at coordinate 22,159 of CAIZLB010000024.1, forward strand.
TCATTAAGTTCATCAGCTTTTTCTCTAAATCTTTTTTGCTGAACAAAAGGTAAATAATATTCTTTTATAGATTCATATACATCTTTTGGAACACCATTTTGTTTACCTGTTGGTACATGTAATCCACTGTTAAAAGATTCAACAGTGTCAGTTATAAAATCAAAACTATCTTTAGATATATATTTTGGTTCAGTGGCTGTTAAATGTAAATTAATATCAGAAACCAGTCTATCCTGTTCTATCAAACCAACTTCACCTGCCAGTACATCATCAAGTGTAACAACATGATCAGTTTTAGATGAAGATATAAAAGCTGTAAACTGATCTCTTTTATCAACACCGAGCCTGTCAGCCAAAGCAAATCCATCATTGAGTGAGTGAGAAAAAATTAAAGTCAGAACATGAACCTTAATATCCAGATTTTCGTCTTCTAAACGAGATACCAAATCATCAACAAATTTTTGTCTTTCTTGAACAGGATCTATTGATTTTAATTCTTGATTGAATGTTTCTGGCATAATTTTAAATATTAGTTATTACAAACTACCTCCAAAACGACATATGCATCTACAAATCTTATGTGGCGATAATTTTCTATAGCTTTTGATATAAGGTTCAAAACTTTCTCCTTATCTCCTCCCACCCGAAGCCTCATCTTCAAACTATCAACAAATAAATCATAAACTATTTTTCCATCTGTATTATTGGATTTTAACTTATCTATTTCATCAAAAACTTTTTCTCCTTTTAATACTTTATCTATAATGTTATTTATAACTTCTGTGTTTGGTATATTTAAAATCTTTTCTATATTTTCTATCTTCTTTCCATCTATACTAGCAATAACTTTTTGAAGAGTAGATAAAGTATCACGGAAGGATTCGTCCCCTGACAAAGCTATAAGTTTTATTGACTCATCATCTATAGTTAAACCTTCACTTTTTACAACACCTTTTATAGCCTGTGATAGCACCTCAATAGAAGGTTTTTTGAAATTATGAACCTCACAACGTGACACTATAGTGTCTAAAAGTTTATTCAACTCAGTTGTAGCAAGTATATAGATAACATGCTTTGGTGGTTCTTCTAAACCTTTTAGGAACGCATTGAAAGCCTGTTTGGATAACATGTGCACCTCATCCAGAATATAAACTTTATAAGGTGATGACATCGGTAAAACTGTAGCATTTTCAGTAAGCTCTCGGATGTTATCAACTCCTGTTACAGAAGCAGCGTCTATCTCATATATATCAACATCATCCACACCGAGGTCTCTAGCAAATATACGGGCAATAGATGTCTTACCAACACCACGAGAACCTGTGAATATATAGGCATGATTTGGGTTTTTATTTTCTATGGCTTTTTGTAATATAGAGACTATATGATCTTGTCCTAAGATCTCAGAAAATTTTGATGGACGATATTTACGATAAAGTGATGTGTGTTCTGTCATATGACAAGTATTATAACAAATTTGACAAGGTTTGGGTATTTGATAAGATATAGACATATCTGGAGAAATCCGATGATCCAGGCCTTGACCTTTTTGACCGCCTGGTGACGATAAAAAGATTCTTAGCATATCGGCTAAGGATTTTTTTAATTTCTCCAAATCTGCTTTTGATATAGTCGACTTCTTTAAATACAACCTGTTGGCTGATATAAATTTAATTTGATATAACATTGCCCTTCTCTCGCCATCATCTTCAATAAAAGTAAAGAAGTTTTTACCTTCTTTTTTCTTTGTGGTTGTTGGTATGACTATACAAGAATTCTGGGTTATTTTTCTAATAATAATCACAGGTCTTCTAAAATATCTACCCTTACCATAAGCCTCTTCACCTACATTCATACCAAAATAAGACCACCAAATCTCACCTTCTTTAAACTCTAAATCTCTAATATTTGTATCCAAATATTTCTTTTTTAAATCATTCCATTTATCGAAATCTTTTTTCATTCAAAAATACTAACAAAAAGTACATAAAATCTTCATAAAGAAAATCAAAATATTTTATAAAGATAATATTGTTAAATCCCACAAATATGATATAGTTTTCAAGTCAACCTTTAAACACAACTATGAACTACCCCGTCACCATTATTGCAGCATTGATTACAATCATAGTGATCCTTATCAACAAAAATAGGAAACTATCGATAGAGAATCAAAATTTATACGTACATAACGATATAACTGTTCAATTATCGTCAGGTTCAATTGGAGTCAATTACTTTATCAGAGTGAGAAGAGAAAAAGATTTTGACATCACTGAACAATCAGTGTTCTTATCTGTAGCACTCAAAGCTGCAGGCTTCGACTCAGATACATGGAGAGAAGCAGAATTCAGGTCATTAGCCAGACAAAGAGGTCTCGAATCGGTCATAATCGAACCTCGATAATCCCGTCCCATCCGATTCATTTCCAACCCCGGCATCCACCACGATGCCGGGCGTTTTTATATATGTTATTATACAAATCATGAGTAAATCATTCGATTTTAAAATAGAAACAGTACCGATACCCGAAAAACCACAGGAAAGATATGGGGTGGAATTGTTCACCGATAAAATCAATCTTATGAAAAGATTTGAAGGTATCGATTCTGAAAATGTAAACGATATTATATATATGAAAGAATGGGCGAAATATATCGAAAATAAAGAATATCTCCCTTCGTTTGATACCTTATTGGATACAATATTTAATTCGAATAATAATCTTATAAAAGAATATTTTGATATTCATGAATCTGACAATGAATTTATAAGTGATTTAAATAACACAAACCAAGATCAACATGAAAGGCTTGTTATTTTATATAATAAAATAAAAAATGGATTGACAAAATTAATATTAGTATCAATTACAGATAAAGATTCTCGAGAATTGTTAATATCTTTAATAGAGGAATACAATACCTGTTTAGATAATAGAGTTCATACATTTATAGAGAAAATACCAGAATATAAAAAAGAGTTTTTTGATAAAATATCTAATCACCTTACTCATCTTGGCAATGATTATGATTTAGAAAAAATTAAAACAATAATCTATAATACACCTATAAGATTTTCGGATTATCTTACCCCAAGCAATAATACAGGATTTATTAACCCTGATCACGTAATAGAACTGAGACTTAGTTTTGGACCATTTTACGGAACCGAAGAAAATATACACGACATAAATAGTGAAGCCTGGGATTATAGGGATAGTCACCCAAACCTTGCCAAAAGAACCATCTTTCACGAATTACTTCATGCAATAACATCAAGTAGGGAAAAAATCACCATTCAAAAAAATGAGAGTAAAAAAATTTCTATCAGAAGTACAGGTGTCAATTTTCATGTTAACAAAGATAGATTTAATTGGTTAAATGAGGCTGTAACTGAACTTATAACTCTAGACATATGTGAAGAAACTCGTATAACCGCTTATCTTGATGAAATACGACTATATGAATTAATTTTAGATAAAATACCAAACAAAGATACTTGGAGAGATTTACAGAAAACATATTTCTTTAATGCAAAAAAAGACGGTGCAGATGGTTTAGCCGAGTGGAAAGAAAATAGAAAACTAATAGAGGAATCTATTGGTGATAAAGATAGAAACTTTTTAGTTAGATTGGATAATTGGATTGAAACTAACGGTGGCATGCCCGATGGTGTTATAAAAGCCATAGAAGTGATATCAAAATGGGAAGACGATAAACCTCAACCTGAAGATTTTTATTAAACTCTACCCCGCAAAAACCCCAGCACCTCCTCCGCCCTCCCCATAGACATAATCGCCTCCCTTATCTCTTTCGCATCATCGAAACCTGTCATATAAGTCTTGAAAAATTTTTTCATCAAAGCAAAAGATTTTACATCCCCCAACTCCCTATCAAAAATCTCAACTTGTTTTATTAAACTTTTAATCCTCTCTTCTCTCGAAGGTGTAAATTTATCTTTAAAATCAAAATCCCCTTTCTCTATACATTCTATATCCTTAAATAACCATGGATTACCAAACATCGCCCGACCTATCATCGCTCCATCACATCCATATGTCATAGATTTTTCATAAGCATCTTTTATATCCTTCACATCACCATTTCCAAAAATAAGTGGAGCTTTTTTATCTTCATTATTCAAAGCCCAAGCATCACGCATATTGACAACAGTCTTGACATGAGACCAATCAGCATCAACTTTGGACATTTCTTTTCTGGTTCTGGCATGTATGGTTATGAGATCAACTTCTTGATCTAAAAGTAAAGGTATCCATGTATCGAGTTCTACGCTATTGTATCCAACACGAGTCTTCACAGTCACTGCAAAATCCGCACTATCTCCTCCTTCACAAAAATCTCTTCTCGCGTCTTTCACTGCTTTTATCACATCGATCGCAAGATCAGGATTTTTCATCATTGCTGCCCCACTTTTTTGTTTTTCTATAGAACGATCAGGACAACCCATGTTTATATCAACGCCATCGAAACCAAGTTCTATACAAAGTTTTGTTGCTTCATACATGTATTTGTATGTAGAAGAAAATAGCTGAGCTATAATAGGCCTCTGTTTTTCCCTATCGTAAAGTAAATCTTTTTGAAGTTTGTATTTACCTGAAGCGGTTGCACGAATCAAGCCATCAGCCGAAACAAACTCTGTCCAATATATATCAGGTGACATGGCGTCACTTATAACAGTACGAAAAGCCACATCAGTTACATCAGCCATAGGTGCCAATACAAATAACGGTCTATTTTTTTCTTTTTTTATTTTGGAAATGAAAGACATATGGATTAAGGGGCTATAGTCATAGAAGTACCCATCTGAAATATAGTACCTAGAGTTGGATATGGTATACATTTTTTACCAGTACTACAAACACCGCCCGGTACAAAAGATCCTAAGGTATTAACCACAGGTCTCGGTTGATACATCATATATAGTAGACTTACACCAGGTTGATATATAAGAGGTAATATAGCCCCTCTTTTATCTAAAATAAACAAAACCCAATTGGCACTGCAAGGACAAGGCATGGCATATGATATAACACCACCAAAATTAGTTATAGGTGCTGCAAATATATAAACAGGACTCAAAAACATAGTCAAGACCAATAGTATACTAAAAATTTTCATATATATATGATATCATGTATTAATCATTATATAAATAATAAAATAAACAGAAATAACAAATATATGGCTTTAATCATAAAAAATATTATTGGTCGTGAAATACTAGATTCTCGCGGTAACCCCACAGTAGAAGTTGATATTTTACTTAAAGATGGTTCTTTTGGACGAGCAGCTGTTCCATCAGGTGCATCAACAGGATCACATGAAGCCTTAGAACTTCGTGATGGTGATAAAAAAAGATATATGGGTAAAGGTGTGCTAAAAGCAGTAAACAATGTAAACACAAAACTTCGCAAAGCTTTGATAAATAAATCATGGGATCAAAAAACACTTGATGAAGCCATGATAAAACTTGATGGTACAGAATCAAAATCAGCACTTGGTGCAAATGCAATACTTGGAGTATCACTTGCCTTCTCTCACGCTGCAGCAAAGTCACTTAAAAAACCTCTATATATGTATTTCTCATCTATAGCAAAAACTGGTAAAAAGATATCATTACCATTGCCGATGATGAATATATTGAACGGTGGACAACATGCATCAAACTCAACTGATTTTCAAGAGTTCATGATTATGCCTATAGGCGCAAAATCATTCCGTGAAGCTTTAAGAATGGGTGCTGAGATTTTCCATAATCTAAAGAAGATGTTGAAAGATCAAAACATGACTACAACTACAGGAGATGAAGGTGGATACGCTCCATCACTTCCTTCAAATGAAGCTGCAATCGAAATCATATCTAAAGCCGTTAAACTTGCAGGATACAAACTTGGAAAAGATGTTGGCATAGCCATGGATGTAGCTTCAACAGAATTTTATAAAGATGGACTATATCACCTAGAAAGAGAAGGTAAAAAACTTAATTCAACAGAACTTATAGATCTATATAAAACATGGTGTAAAAAATATCCTATAGTTTCTATAGAAGATGGTTTGGCTGAAGATGATTGGGATGGTTATAAAGATTTTACAAAAGCTCTTGGAAATAAGATACAGATAGTCGGTGATGATCTTTTTGTTACAAACATAGACAGACTATCACGCGGTATAGAAAACAAGATAGCAAACTCTATACTTATAAAAGTAAATCAGATCGGTACAGTCACAGAAACAATAAAAGCTATAAACATGGCTCATAAAGCTGGATATACTGCTGTTATCTCACATAGATCTGGTGAGACAGAAGATACTACAATATCTCATCTAGTTGTTGGAACTGGTTGTGGACAGATAAAAACAGGTTCACTTTGCCGAACAGATAGAGTTGCTAAATACAATGAACTTCTACGTATAGAAGAACAGCTTGGAAAGAAGGCATTGTTTGCTGGGGCTAAGGCATTGAAGTAGACTTCCATAAAACTCAAATAAAAAAATAAGTCATTCTTTCCTTGAATGATCTTATTTTTTTATTTGAGTTTCCTATATAAACCCTCCCGCCTGTAATTCCCACAGCTTCTTATATAGACTATTTTCATTTTCTATAAGACCATCATGTGATCCATCCTCTATCACAGCACCATCTTCTAAGACTATAATTCTATCCATTTTCTTTATAGTTGAAAGTCTATGAGCTATAACTATAGTTGTTTTACCTTTCATCAACACATTCAAAGCATCTTGTATCAAGAATTCTGAATGCGAATCCAGACTTGAAGTAGCTTCATCAAGTATAAGTATTGGGGCATTTTTCAAGATAGCCCGAGCTATAGCAACCCTCTGTCTTTCACCGCCTGATAATTTTATACCTCTTTCGCCAACATAAGTATTATATTTATCTGGTAATTGATCTATGAATTCATGACAATGGGCTAAACGAGCTGCTTCTACAATCTCTTCTTCTGTCGCGTCTGTTTTACCATAACTGATATTTTCCCTTATAGTTCTATGAAATAATAACGGATCCTGTGGAACTAGAGAAATATTTTTTCTCAGACTTTCTAGAGTAATGTATTTTATATCAACACCATCTATCTTTATATGACCTCCTGTAACATCATAAAATCGCAGTAGTAATCTTATTAATGTGGTTTTACCTGCACCGGACGAACCAATCAAAGCCACCTTCTCACCAGCATTTATCTTAATATTTAAATCATTTAAGATAGAACGAGTTTGATTAAATGAAAAATCAACATTTTCAAAAGATATATTACCTTGAGAAACTATTATGGGTTTAGCTACAGGTGTATCTTTAATCTCATAAGGCAATTTCATAATCTCCACCATCTCTTTAGCATCAGCAAAACTTTCATAAAAATCACGTATAATTCTAGCAAAACCCCAAAGCCGCTGACTCAATCCCATAATATACAATTGAATCAAGACAAAAGATCCGACTGTAAAGATATTTTCTTTCCAAAATAAAATAGCGAAATAAAATACAACAAACTCTACAGCAAAAGACATAAAGGACTGTACTCCATCAAAGGCCATGTTTACATTCCAGTTTGAATTCATAATCTTTCTTTGATTGTCTGTAACTTCATAAAAGTTTTTTACCTCTTCTTCATGTCTGGAAAATAATTCTATATTGTTTTGATTTGTAATGGTGTCAGAAAGTACCGCCGTAGTTTTTGAATCTGCAGCAGCTAATCTTATATTTGTCTTAACTCTAAGACTTGAATATACCTGACTAATAACCATATAGATAATGGTCCATATTATAATCAATAAGGTTAATCTAGGTTCTATATAATAGGTAACTATCAACACTCCAACAACCCGCACCACAAGAGGAACTATATCCCATGTTAAACGGTCTATCATTCTTTCAAAAGCTCTGGCGTATCTACCAAGCTTCTGGACCAAAGATCCTGTAAAATTGTTAGCAAAGAAAATATATGAATGGTGTAATAGTTTTGAATAGGCTTGTCTACGAAGATTGGTCATACCATGAGCTTGGAAATAAACATTGGCAAAAGAACCTATACGCCAAAATACCCAAGAGACTATCTCCAGACCCAATATTATTAATAATATACTCAACAACTCCGGATATAGCAAAACCTTGTCACCATTACTTGAGATAATATCAAAAAACTTCTTATAATATATAGGTGATATGACAGCAAAACTACTTCCCAAGGCTACCATAACAATAGTCAAAAAAAGGTAAAACTTCTTTTGACCCATACCTTGCCATAAAAAAGACAAGACATCCTTTATGTATACCTTTGGATATATATTGTTTTTATCTTCTTTTTCTTTCATAGGATATAGAACGTGTAAAAGGTTGACAGATTACAATACGTTGACAGGTAATACTTTTATGGTATTATCATAATGACCACAGTGGTCCGAAAGAACAAATAAAGCACCCTAACTTTTTATGAAATACAAAACTGAAAGTGCAGTAAAGTGGTTAGAAACATTACTTCATACAGATAAGATTTCTGAAGCAAGAGAAGCATTTTTGCAAAGCCTAATATCAGCGCTTGGTCCAAAAGTACGCATTGTGTCTTCACAGAAAATATTCCTACTCTCGTGGTTTGATCAAATCGAGAAAAATAGAAATATGTACAAAATGGACAAAGTGGCTGAAGTAGCCAGATGGATTCGTGAATGCGTTTAGGTTATCGACCAAATCAACAATATCAACTCTTCAACCCCGCTTAGTCGGGGCTTTCTTATTTTATAAAATTGACACCAAAACACGTCAGGAGTATCCTAAAGATGTTATGAACACCCAGAGCATGATAGGCGCTTTTTATTTACAATACAAAGATCGTATAAGGCCGAGTTTTATAAACTTTATCGTAAGATTTCACGCAGGCATAAAACCAAATTCATCTATAAATGATTACAGAGATCGTGATCGGTTGACTGATTTACTATATGAATACATGACTGCCGGTGATTATACCGACGATGCTTTAAATCGACTATATGATTCATTGGCTCAGATTGAAACCCTGACAGATTGAAGGGTGTTGGGGTTTTCTTATTTTATAAACTTATCCTCTTCAATTCCTTTCTTCTCTCCATATAATCAGGTATGGTTTCTGCGACAAGATTCCAAAACTTATGACTATGATCAAATTGTCCTAGATGACACAATTCATGAACTATAACATAATCAGCTAAATATTCTGGTATGAGAGCTATCTTGTAATTAAAATTAATATTACCTTTTCTTGAACATGATCCCCATCTAGTTTTTTGATCTTTAACGGTTATTTTATTATAAGCAAAATTATAATGTTTATTAAATAAATCCAATCTATCTTTCGCTAATACTAATGCTTTTATTTTATGATCTTGATAATCTTTTTTACTTAATCTTGGAATAATTTTTAAACTTTTAGATAGATGCTTATTTATCCAATCTAGTTTTCGCATGAGAAAATTTTCTAAATAAGGGATAGTAATACTTGACGGTTTAGTGACTATAATTTTCCCATCTCTTATACGAATGGTTAGGTGTTTAGCTTTTGAATTTGAACGTATTGTATACGGTGGTAAATCCATCTTAATTATTTTTAAAGTTCAAATATAGCTCTAACTCTTTCCAGGTTAACATAACCTCTGGATTACCGGCGACATAAGGAGCTACCTGATATTGTCCAAATATAAACTTTATACCTTCATCGAGGATGATAAACTTTTTAAAATTCGAATCGAAAGAAAATCCATCTGTATTCTTTTTTGGATCAATTGTGATACCATCAGATTTTAATAAAGATAATCCAAGTCCTTCCTTTAACATATTCAGATTGAAATATTCATTACCTAAGACAACTTTAAGTTTTGGTTCTAATAATTTTGTAAGATAAATATCATTGTTATTTTCTTTTAATTTCAAGAAACTTTCTATCTCAACTTTACCATTTTTATCAAATGTATAGGTTTCAATAACAGTATTACCATGAGCACCTCCTGTAAAAGTATACTCCTCAAAGACATAGGTTACTGTCTCAAGCATCTTTGATTCAAATTTCTCATAAGTTATACCTAGTAAATATTTTGTCATTGGACGATCGGGATATTTTGTAGATATCTCTTTTTCAGTATTGTAAACATCTCCATCATTTTTCCAATCTTCTTTGGCAAAATCAACCACTTTTTTTATCTCTTTTTCCATAATATGATCTTTATCCAATGGCTCATCTGGATATACAGCATCGATATCGTAAAAATCAGTTGATTCTTTGATGGTGAATTCTGTAGTAGTGGCAACTGAATCTATTGTTTTTACAGGTTCTGTTTCTATAATTCTCTTATTTTTATTATTTACAAAATAAGCAAAAGCTAAGATAAATATAACTATTACAAATATAATATTGTTTTTTGTGAACATTTTCATGATTGTATTATAGCATTTTTCTGATGGGATGTTTACGGTTGGTTTGACAAAATGGATATATATGCTATAGTTCTTTCAACTGAACCTAAGGTAGGTGAGGTAGAAAACAAACAACGAGAACGTATAAAACATTATGACGCCAGTAAATGCAAGAAAAGTAATCCAAGGATTACTCGAAAAGGGGTATACCCATGACAAAACCACCGCCTATATCAGACGACTAATCAGATCAGTCAATGCAAAAAAGCTTATCAATGATGAACAGGTGGAGGAAATAATTGCCACCTTGAATGATGTCGATAACGAAATCCAACTTAGAATGGGTTATGGGTTACCCATTGGTCATCACCTTATGGTGGCGGATTGGATAAACCGCCTCGAACCGTAAAGCCCGACTCACCCGCCCCCGCCCCATCTGGACCGAAAGGTTCATGTGGTGGCCGGGGTGTTTTATTTTGTAAAACCAACCTCCACAACTCCACCCCTCAGCTCCCCAATCAACCCTCTATCCTTTAAATAATTCATCACAAAACTCGGTAATACTGGACCCATAATAGAACCCTTACCGACACCAACAACAATATCGAGTTTATCGATATCATTTCCGTCTTTTTTCAACCATTCAAAAAATTCATCCAATATAACTTTTGATTCGGACATGTTTAATCCATGTAAATCTATTTCTAAAACTTTCTGCATCTGTATTGTATTATTTAAATTTATTTTATGAATAAGATCATCCGCAGGAATATTATTTTTAAAAAATAATATTACGAGGACTTTTGATCGAAATGAATAAAATAAATTTACTCACTCCCTATCTTAAACCCTAACCATATTCCAACAAAAGAACCCAAAGCTCCAAATATCATTCCCGCAAAAGAAAAACCACCAGCACCCCAAAGTGCTGGTATATAACTACCCGCATAGCCCCCTATTATCATTCCTCCCATTACAAGTTTTTTTCTATCCATATTAGTCTAGATTTATTTCCCCCAAAGCTTCTGATGTCTCAAGTAGGTCTTGTTCTGCTCTTTGTAATGCATATCTACCAGCAGCAACCATAGATCTAAAACCAGCCTTTTCACCAGATTTCGCTCCTTCATAAGCTGATTGTATATAAACTAAAGCTTCTTCTATTTTTTCTATTCTTAAATTTATTGATTCTATTCTCTTTTTCATATCTGCTGTATTTTCTATATAGTGTTCTTCTTCCAAGTATGAATCATGTCCAACTTCTAAAGCAGTCTCAGCTATAGCTGAGTTCATGCCTCTATGCATCTCTGATTCTTGCCAGCTGATATCATCATCTTCTCCTTCATCTGGAATATATTTTTCTTCAAAAAAATCTTTTTCTTTCATAAATAAATTATATCATGAAAATTTATTTTATTCACTTCGATCAGAAAATTTATTTACTCCACTCCGTTTCAGTCCTCGACAGTTTCTCTAGGAGAAACTGTCTGCGAAGCACTTTGTCTAGGACAAAGTGTCATTACGTAGATAAATTTAAATTAAAAATAAATCTATACCATACTCACCCCCTTCATCCCTTCAACTTTTTCTATCTCAAACATCTTAAGTATTGTTGGTGCTATATCAGCTAAAGTTCCATTCTCATGAACTATTTTTATATTCTTATTTGTGATAATAAAAGGTACTAAGTTTGTAGTATGAGCCACATGTTTCTTTCCTTCTTCATCTACCATAACTTCTGCATTACCATGATCTGCGGTTATAAGACACACGCCACCAATACTTTCAATATACTTAGATAATCTCTCAGTTTCTCTATCAACTGTCTCTACAGCCTTAATTACAGCCTCTATATCACCTGTGTGTCCTACCATGTCAGCATTGGGGAAATTGACGATAAGAACATCATGGGTTTTTAAAGCCTCTATTGACGCATCCACTATCTCATAGGCCCGCATCTGGGGTGCTTCATCATGGGTTTTAATATCGTTTCTGCTCTCTATCTTGGTTTGAGTTTCACTCTCTTGAATAATATCTGATTGTCCATTCATAAAAAAAGTAACATGAGGAAATTTTTCTGATTCTGATATATGAGCATGTGTTATACCTTTTTTAGATAATTCTTTACCTAAAGTTGTAATTATGGATTTTGGTGTGAAAGCTACATCAGTATCAAGTTCTTCTCCATAACGTGCCATAGAAACAAAATAAAGATTATATTCATCTTTTTTATCAAGTATAGCTTTTGTTAATTGCTTAGCTCTATCTGCTCTAAAATTGAAGAAAAATATTCCATCATTTTTTGCTATTGTAAATTTATTTATATTCTTATTATCATGTACACAGAGATGATGTTCAAAATATTCATCAATCTTTCCTGATGGATCTTTTTCTTTGTATTCATTTTCCATAAAATCAATAATAGAAGTTTTACTTAAATCAAGCTTATTACCTTCACCTTTAAACAAAATATTCATCACATGTTCTATGCGCTCATCATTACCAGCTCTATCCATACCATAATATCGGCCACCGAAAGAACCTATTACTCCGACACCATATTCAGACATCTTATCCTCCAGTTCTTTTATGTATCTTACAGCCGTACCCCCTGATACATCGCGACCATCAGTGAAGACATGTAATACAACTTGTTCTTTTTGTAGACCTTGTATATGAGCCATTTGTAAAAATGCATAGATGTGGGAATTATGACTATGTACACCACCATCAGATAATAGACCTATAAGATGTATCTTTGAATTATTATCTTTAGCATGTTTTATGAGATGCAAAAAAGCTTCATTTTCAAAAAAACTTTCATCTTCTATTGCTTTTTTAATCAAAACTAAATCAGTATCTATAGCAGATCCTGCCCCTATTGTAGTGTGGCCGATCTCACTATTACCCATCTGACCGAAAGGTAAACCTACAGCCTCGCCTGAAGCCTCAAGATATGTATGAGGGTAATTTTGCAGACAATAGTCAAAAAATGGTGTGTTTGCTCTGTATATTGCATTGTTTTGATCTTCTTTACCCATACCCCAACCATCCATTATTATTAAGGCGATTTTTCTTCTATTCATATGTTTTTATTAAAATATTTTATTAAGCGTATTTTTTTAATCTAATCATCTCTGGATTCAATATAACTAATTCTCTATTGACTCCTGATAAATTCCTCTCTATGGCCTCTAGTTTAAGTTTTAGAGATTTTACATAAGCATCTCTTTTTGTTAGATCAGATAATAGATCTTTATCTTTTCTATCAGTCGATTCTCTATCTTGTTTTAATTTTTGAGATTTATTTTTGAGTTGCTGTAATTCAAGCTCTAAAGCATGTATTTTTCTGTTTACTTGTTCTTCCTCTTCTGTTAGATTTGTCTTATCTATACTGTATTTTTTTTCTTCTCTTAAAGACGTCAGGGTGTCATTTTCATATTTTACGATCTCTGATTCTATTCTCTTTTTATCTAATTCAAATCTATGTTTATCAGCTGTAAATCTATCAAAATCTTTTTTCTTAATATCATATTCCATCTTGAATCTTTCCTTTTCTCTTCTATCTTTTTCTTTTTGTAAATATGCCATCTTCATATGATCTGCGGTGTTTGCATCGTAGTTTGAAGATGTTGTCGTAGATGTTCTTATTTGTCCATGAGGTTCAAACATTTGGAGCCGCTTCCCAGATTCGAACTGGGGACCTACTGTTTACAAAACAGTTGCTCTACCAACTGAGCTAAAGCGGCAAAAGAGTGGGGTAAGCTGATACTGTTGTGATAGCATCTTGTCCCGATTGATACACCAGGTATCAACTCACCCTACTCGGTATTATATACTATTTACTTTCCTATTTCAAATCTTTTAAAACGTATTATCTCTATCTTTTCCCCAAACTTTTGCATAGCATTATCTAGCATAGTTTGCATAGTCATATCTGGATTCTTGATAAAGTCTTGGTTTAATAAAACTTGATCTTTGAAATACGAGTCCATCTTTCCTTGTAAAATCTTTTCTTGTAATTCGGCTGGTTTATCTTTTACTTCTTCAGCGAAAACTTCTTTTGCCTTTGAAGCTGTAGCTTCATCTATATCTGTTTGTTTCAAGAACTCTGGGTTTGTAGCTGTCACCTGCATCGCTATATCTTTAGCTAAAGTTTTAAATTCTACGTTGTTTGATACAAAGTCTGTCTCTGAGGCTAATTCTATAATAGAACCAACTAAACCGTTTGTATGCACATAAGCCTCTATAACTCCCGCACCCAATTCACGATCAGCTTTTTTTGCAGCTTGTTCAGCTCCTTTCTTTTTCAAAAGAATCATAGCTTTTGCTTCATCCCCTTCAGCTTCTTCTAAAGCTTTTTTACATTGCATAACTGATATACCAGTTTTCTCTCTAAGGGCTTTTATTTGATCTGATGTGATGTTCATAGTGTTTTTATTTTAAAATTAAAAAATTAATAGATAATATGTCTATTATAGTATTAACCAAGTAGCTGATGCAATATATAATCAACTGATGACCTTGATGAATCATTAGCAACTATTGGATAGTTTATAGTTGATACTTTACAATCTGTATTTGCAATAGCGATAACTGGTATACCAAGTACACGAGCTTCTTCAACAGCGATAAATTCTTTCTTTGGGTCAACAACAATAAGTGCAGCTGGTAGAGATGTAAGATCTTTAACCCCGATGAATAATTTTTCAAGTCTTTCAACTTCTTTATCCATAAGTGATTGTTCTTTTTTTGTATATTTTTTAAGTTCACCTTTAGCTTTAAGATCAGTGATTTCAATCATACGATTGATTCTTTTTCTTATTATTTCAAAGTTTGTAAAAAGTCCACCAACCCATCTTCCTGAAATATAAGGAGAATTGAATCTCAAGGCAGCATCTTTTACAATATCTTGAACTTCACTTTTACTTGTGGCAAAAAGTATAACTTTATTGTTAGCTTTAAGATCTGCTATAAAAGCTTTAGCTTTCTCTATCTGATCTGCCGTTATATTTACATCGATAATATCTACATTGGCCTTTGTACCATATATGTATTTTTTAACTGATGGGTTACGAGAAGCACGCAAAGTTCCATAATGAACCCCTGCTTCAAACATGTCTTTTATGTTGTCGTTTTGTTGTGTCATATAGTCTATATGTATATCATTTTTAAGGCTTTATGGCAAGATATATAAGAGAAATCCCGGCGGTCAGTGTGGTAACCCAGGTTTTACTCCCCATCCTCATCTACACTCGCCTCCCCGCCATTTTCAAAATATTCTACAATCCTATCCATCATCTTAGTTATCTGCCCTTGTCCTAACATCAGACCTATACCATGCCATGACTCTTTAAGTCTATGATCTGTAATACGATCTTGTAACACGTTATATGTTCTAATCTTCTCAGATCTATCCCCTGTTCCAATCTGTAACTTTTTTTCACCTGAAAACTTTTTAGCAGCCTCTCTTTCATAAAGCTCGCCAACTTTAGCCTGCAAAACAGACAAGGCTTTCTCTCTGTTTTTAAGCTGACTTCTTTCTGATGTACAACGAACATCGAGACCTGTAGGTTTATGTATAAGACGAACAGCGGTTTCCACCTTGTTAACGTTCTGCCCGCCTTTACCACCTGCACGGGAAAACTCCATCTCAAGATCAGCTGGATCTATCTGAAATTTAACTTTTTTTCTTATAGGCAATACTGCCACAGTTGCAGTTGAGGTATGAACTCGTCCCGACTTCTCAGTTTCTGGTATACGCTGTATTCTATGTGTACCTATCTCATATGCAAAATACCTGTAAACTTCAAAACCTCTAACTTCATAAACAGCTTCTTTATAGCCACCTATACCATTTTCTGATACATCCAGAGTATCTACTCTAAAACCTTTTTCGGCACAAAATATCTTATACATGTTTGCAAGGTTGGCTGCAAATAAAGCTGCCTCATCCCCACCTACTCCCGCTCTTATTTCCAATACTATCTCGTTGGGATATTGATCCTGGACCTCTTCTTCTTTGATAATATCTTTGATCTTATCTACCATAAACTGCAATTGTTCATCTATATTTTTTATATCAGCTTCGGCCATATCTTTCATTTCTGGATCTTGCATCATTTCCACAAGAGATTCTTTTTCTTTATTCAATCTATCGATCTCACCAGCAAAAAAACTAGTTTTGAAATCCTTTCTTAATTCTTCTAAATTTAATTCTTCCATATTGTGTTTATTATTATTTATATAAAACAAAAAAGCCTTATACTAAGAGTATAACAGACTTTCTTATAAAAGTTATTTTGTAACTTTTTTTGTAGACTGAGCTTTACGAGCATTGAACTTCTCGATACGTCCCGCAGTGTCAACAGTCTTCTCATTTCCAGAATAAAAAGGATGACAAGCTGAACACATCTCGGTAGTGTTTGTCTCTTTTGTTGAACCTATAGTATATTTTTCACCACATGCACATGTAAAAGTGGCATTTGGAAAATAATTTGGATGTATGTTTTTCTTCATAATATTAACGATTATACACTAATTTTGAATTAAATCAATATCATTTTGTAACTTAATAACACGGGCCATAACTTGATCCCCGTATGGTTTAGTGATGCTTGTACATGATGACCCTCCCCCATAATACCTACAGGCAGCAGTTCTTTCCGCCGAAGCTGTACCGTTATCAGCCCCCAGATCAGCTAAATACATACCCGAGGCCATAAAGGCATCAGATGCAGCCCACGGGTTAGCTATTGCCCCTCCTTTGGCTTTTGATAGACGACTGGCAAATAATTGCCATGTAGAAGGTATAAACTGAGCCGGACCCATAGCACCTCCATATCCTATACTAAGTGGGCAAGATACTCGAGTCGTATAAGGATCTTTACCTAAAGATTTGGTTATGGCTAAAAATGGTTGAACATCACGACTTGGCTTCATAACACTTTTAACAGCTGCCCCACTACTGATCTTTATACCTGATCCATCATCTGGATTTTTAAGATAACAAGAACCTAAGTTTGAACCTAGATTACTTTCTTGTTGTAATATTGCCAAGATAAAGGCAGGTCTTACTCCGGAGACATTGCCTGCAGATTTTGCATATTTTACAGCATCCTCAAACTTGATAGAACCTGAATCACGTAAAGCAAAGAGTGCGTTTCTAATCTGCGTGGCTTTGGCCTGCTTATCACTTATAACAGCATTGTAATTTGTCTGTTCTTTTTTATTTAAATTCAGCAAACGTAATTTCTCAGCAGCTATTTTATCTATCTTTTGTTTTTCAACTTCAACCGCATATTTTGAATCATATTCTTCAGATCTTTTTTCATCTAATTGCTTTTTCTCACTTTCCTCATCTGTTTTGTCTTTATTAATAATACCAATAGACTCTCTTATCTTTGTGTTTATAAAACCATATGCATCTATATCACGAAAAAAATCAGACATATCTTGATTTGATAAAAATATTTCTACAGGGGAGATGTTATCGACTTCATAGGCACTTCTAATCACTTCAGTTAAACCTATTTTATTTTTACTTATTCTTTCTTGTAATCCTATGATTGTATTTTCTTTTGATTTGATATCTTTACCAAGTTTAGCTATAGAATATTCATGGGACTTTATCTGAAGCTTGGCCTCTTGAGCCTGTAAATCAAGAATCTTCTTATCTTTAGCTATAGAATTGGCCTCTTTTTTTATACCTTCCAATTGTTTATTTAGATTAGCTATCTCAGTCTCAGTCTTCTCTAATTCAGCTAAACAATATGTCCTATTTTCAGGCAGATTACAATCAATAGTGTCAGCCTTTAATATAGGCATATATACTGAAGACATAACAAATAATATAGCAATTATAAAAATCATAAATCTAGAATTCATATCCATATATTATAGCAAGAAAACCTTCATAAGAAAATAACTACCCCCAGTCTGGTTTCCTAAACCTGAACAACAAAAATACACATCCTGGTTGGGGATGTGTATTTTTTTGAGAAGGTTTGTTTACCTACTCTGCGTCTTCCTCTTTCTTACCCTTTTGATCTGAAACCTCTATAGCCGACATGTCGATCTCTGTTGCAACCTCTTCTTCTTTTTCTTCTTCATGTTTCGTTACAGTAACAATAACATCTTCTTCGTTGTTTAATATCTTTACACCTTTTGGAGCTTTTATATCACCAATAGTTATATGATCATCTAATTCTTTCAAAGATGATATGTCTATCTCTATCTCATGTGGTAGATCTTTAGCCTCTGCTTCGATCTCAACTTCAAATATGTTTTTGATAAGATCAGCACCATGTGTTTTTACAGCATCTGAAACACCAACAAAAACCAACGGTACATTCACCTCGACTTTCTTACCTTTTTGTAGAGCATAGAAGTCAACATGTATAATGTCTCCATTTCTAACATTTTTCTGTATATCATGTATAAGAACGTCTTGATCGGCTTTTAAACCTTTTAAGACAACCACTGATGATTCACCAGCTTCTTTATATAATTTTGTAAAATCTTTTTGATTAATAACTAAAGATACAGGTGCATATGCAGGACCATAAACAACAGCTCTAATGCTGTTATTCATGTTTATATCTTTATTAAATTCTTGAACATTTAGTGTATGAGTCATGATTGACTAGTATACACTATTTTTAATATTTATCAATATAGTAAATAAAACTAATTAACTATGGAGCAAGAAGTGGTGTACGACTCATATCAGTTTTACCAGTAGTCATATTTATATTCAACCAATCCTGATCTGCGTTTCCAAAAGTTACACCCACCAAAGTTTGATATCCATCGGCATTCTTTTTACCTTCCAAAGCTGTAGCTAAAACAGCATATCTACCAGTAGCATCTGTTATATACAAATAACAATAACCTTTTGAAGCCATAGGATCCCTATTAGGTATCGATGACAAAGTCTTAGCGGTTTTCAACGTATTAAAAAGTCCCTGAACCGCATTATCTGGCCCTCCACCCGCTGTACACAAAGTTGCAGATGTGAATGCTGTAAAATTTAACAGCCTTGTGGGAGTAGTATCAATCCAAGAATGATATACTGACACAGGTACCATCCCATTATTACTCACCGAATACAGGTTCAAAGCCTTCTCTATATTCTTCAACTCTGCAATCCTCTGTGTATCTCGAGCTTTAGCTCTAGTAGCTGTAAGTCCAGCCATCAAGATAGAACTCATGAATCCGATTATAGCGATCACCACCATAACTTCTATCAAAGTAAAACCTTCTTTATATTTATTATTTTTCATAGATTTAATTATTTTTTTTTAATTAGAATTAATTACTGACATTATTTGATTTTGAATCAGGGAAAGCTGGTGGTACATTTGTTGATCTGATCATAAAGAATATGCTTAATGCAACCAACAGTACGGTAATAATTAAAAGTAAAGTTGTTGCCTGTGCACTATTTTTAACTAATCCTTTATTAACCATAAACCTAACTATTGCTGGCACTTGAGGCTCACCTAATATAGATCTTGATTTGATCGAAAAAGTTGATTCCTCAAATGACAGTGATTTGTTATTAGTTTCATTATTTTCTATTGACATGTTTATATTATTACATTTTATTTATAATAAAATCAACATCTTATACTATTGCCACTATTTATTTGTGATATTATAATATATATGAATATAAATAATCTTTTTAGTCGAAATAAATCAATAGTTTTTTTATCCATAGGTGATATCGCTGTAGATGCTTTTATAAAACTAAAACAAGCTGAGATAACAGAAGATGGAAATCATGAACATAAAAAGATATGCCTAGATTTCGGTGGAAAAATAGCCTTTGAATCATCGACAGAGATTACAGGTACAGGTAACAGTGCCAACTCTTCCATCTCGATATCAAGACTGGGAGTAAGTTCAGGTATATTAACACATACAGGGGGTGACCATTATGGAAACAAAAACAGAGAGATATTGTCTAAAAATAATGTTGATACAAGAATGCTCATAAATGAAGACGGTAAGAAAACCAATTATCATTATATATTGTGGTATGATCACGAAAGAACAATATTAACCAATCATGAAAAATATGATTATAAATTACCCCAAGAATTGACATCTGTAAAAACAAAACCTGAGTATATATACCTGACCTCTCTTGGAGAAAACACTTTAGGATTCCATCAAGAACTTAACGAATATCTAAACCAGAATCCTAATATAAAACTAATATTTCAGCCCGGAACTTTTCAGATAAAGTTTGAGGCTTCTATACTTGCTGATTTATACAAAAAAACAGAGATATTTTTCTGTAATCGTGAGGAGGCTATTTCTATATTAAAAATGAATGAGTCAGATTCGAATATAAAAAACCTATTATCGGGACTTAAAAATCTTGGTATAAAATTACCCGTTATAACTGATGGTCCTGAAGGATCATATACTTACAATGAATCCAATCAGGTTATACATCTACCAATATACCCTGACACAAAAACACCTCTAGAGAGAACTGGTGCCGGTGATGCTTTTGCTTCAACTTTTTGTGTCGCCAAGTATCTTGGATACAACAATGAGACAGCACTCATGTGGGGATCAATAAATTCTATGTCAGTATGTCAACATATAGGTGCTACAGAGGGCTTATTAGCACGTGATGTATTGGAAAAATATCTAAAAGAAAAACCAATAGATTGGAATGTAAATATAATTTTGTAAACTATATCGCCGCCTTCACAATATCAGAAACATCCATATTATAATGTTTCATCAATTCAATGGGCGTACCTGATTGTCCAAATTTATCCTGGACCCCAACTCTTTTTACCATTTTAGGATACTTATCTGTAATAGCTTCACATATAGCACCACCAAAACCAGCTGCAATCTGATGCTCTTCGACTGTAACTATCTTATCTGACAACTCTACGTATTTATATAAAGTCTCTATATCAAGTGGTTTTATCGTATGAAAATTTATGACAATAACTTTTTGCTTATGTATTTCTTCCAATTCTTTGGCTGCCAAAAGTGCATTGTAAGTTATGATACCAGTTGAACATATAAGGGTGTTAAATTTTCTATTTTCCCCATCTGAGAATTTACTTTCATATAATATATTGGCTTTACCTATAATAAAAGGAGTTTCCTCTGTAGTTATAATAGGGCTTTTTTCCCTTGCAAGCCTAATATAGACTGGGGTATTCTGTTTATCTCCTGTAGCACTTATAATAGCTTTTCTAGCCTCTATAGCATCACATGGTGATATAACAGTCATGTTTGGAATAACTCGCGTCAGAGCAATATCTTCTAAAGCCTGATGTGATCCACCATCTGGACCGACAGATACTCCGGCATGACTACCTACTATAATAACTTTCCTATCGTTATAGCAGATAGTGGTTCGAATCTGTTCCCAATTGCGCCCTGGACTAAACATCGCATAAGATGTTATCACAGGTATCTTTGATAGTGCTGCCAGACCAGATGCAACTGAAGCCATGTTTTGTTCCGACACACCCATCTCTATGAATCTGTTGGAAAATAAATCAGCAAAAAGATGCATATAGGTTGATTCTTTGAGATCCGCAGTTAATCCATATATGTTTTCATTGTGTTCAGCAGCTATCACAAGACCTTCACCAAAGCCTTTTCTTGTTGGTATTTGTTCTATATCCCCTATCTTTGAGAAAATATTTGGATTTAACATATTCATATAAAATATTATATCATGAAAAAATAAATTATCTTTATATGATAATATAAAACAATATGCTCAATAAATTATATTCTGCAACAAAATACATATTCGTCGGTGGTATAGGTTTTTTGATTAATATATCAATATTTTGGATATTAATAAATTATACAGGTATATGGTATATATATTGCGCTATAATATCTTTTATATTATCGACTTTTGCAGGATTCAATCTACATAGAGCAATAACCTATACGGACAAAAGTGGTGTTAATAGTAAAAAGATAATATATTATTATGTGTTAAATATTATAAATATAATCATAAATTCAT
>CAIZLB010000025.1 GCA_903933735.1 uncultured bacterium
AAAGTTGATGTCATTAATTGTGCTCTTAAGAAATATTTGAGATACTACAATAGTGAACGATTACATCTCGGTATCAATCTCAAAACACCAAGTCAATTATTAACAGAGTGTTTCCAAGCTATTGGTTAGAATACGTACATATCATATATCAAAACTAGCACCCTGTGTCCTGCCATGATCAGTCACCCTATCATATTCTATATTGGCATTATCCATCTCTTTTGCTATTTCATCTTGTTTAGCATCTATAACAGCAACTGAAGCAACACATGTCTGACTATCGGATAATTGTTTTAAATAATCATAATATTTTCTAGAATATTTGTTACCAATGGTCACATGGGCCTCTTCATGTATGATTAGATTCTTCATGTATGCTACCCATTTATTTATCAAATATTGATTAGTTCCAGCTGGTGCATTCCACCTTGGATATAAAATAGTTGAATGAACACCGACTGCAACATTTCTAATATTACATACTTGACCAGCAAATTCATTATAATCAAACGTTCTATTGAAGTTGGTGTATGTTATTCCCACCGCTGGTTCACCTTTATTATATGGCATACAGTTATTTAATTGATAAAATATTTGACCTTCAGTACTCGCATTTATTTGATAAAAAGTATTTATCTTTTCTGATATATAACCTAAACGTCCAGAGAGATTAACTTCAGGAATATTATTTGCAATATCTGTAAAAGGTATACATGGTCTAACCCAACTTTCTGCTTTAACAGGCTTAGTTTTTACAGGTTCATTTTTAGTGATCTTTGTAAGAGGTTTTATTTCAGCAACTTTTAATTTTGGGGTAACAATATGTTTATTATCAATCGAATAATCTGGTGAAATATTTTCTACAATTTCTTTTTTGTTTTCTTTTTTATATAAATACAAAACAACAATAATAATCACAGCGACCATGAGTATTATATAGGACACAAATCCTTGTTGTTTTTTCATATTGTTAATTGTAGCAATTATTTACTCATTATATCAATAGCTCTTTCAATAATTCTTTCTCCTATTTCTCCCCATTTTAAATATTCTTTATGTTCAGATGGTTCTATTAATTTTAATTCGACAATATCGCCCATAGTGTCGCAAATGAATGGTCCAAAAGGTGTAACTTCACAAGCATATCTTAATTGATATATAACACTTTCATCTTTTGTACTTGTAACTTTTTGATATCCAATTGGAGAAAATGAAAGTACATTCATATTTGACTCTTCTTTGACTTCGCGTCTTAAAGTTTGTTCAAATGATTCACCTTCTTCAATAGTTCCACCTATTAAACCATATTCTTTTCTTCCGCCGCTGTAACCTAAGACTATTTTACCGTCATAAAAACAAACACCGTATGTTTGAGTGCATTTACTTTTATCCAAATCATCAAAAGAATCAGCATCGAAATATTCGAAGGTGAATATGTTTCCTTTATGATCAGTGTAGGTGGTTGTGAGGGGCATGAGGTGTATTATAGCAGATTTTATTTTTAATAAAGTCTATCATCCAAAGCAACAAGCCTGTCATGTAACACCTGTAACTCTTCAGGCATCTCTTCTTCATTTACCCTATTCATCTCATCATTAACGATACACCATGTAGTATTACAATATTCTCGGGCGTCATCTATCATACCAGCTTCTAATAACACAGAAGTGACTTCGATATTGAAGCTCAATATCGCATATTGACTAGTAGATTCACTGGTCTCTCTTTGTTTATCTGTATACCATAATTTATATTTTTCAACAGATTCGGGAGTTTCTCCTTGTTCTTTAAATATAGAGATAACCTCTTCGGCTGTTGGTATTTTTGGTCCAGATTCTGGTGTAAAATTTTTATCGGGGTTCATGGGGTGTATTATATCATCACCCCTTAAAATAACATAAATCCCCTGGCTCAAGATTGTCCACCACACCCAATTTTTCACCCATCTTATGTATAAAATAATAATATGAATAATAATGTCTCACAAACTGTAGACCATTTTCTTTATCCTCTTCAAAAGTCGTCATCCAATGATCTTTATTTCCAGGCAAAGTAAATTCAATAAATTTATAATCATAATCAGTAGCTGTATCTTGCTCAAAATCCATACAACCTTCTTTAACAAAAAGAATGAGATTGTCTCTACCGAAGATGTCAATCATCCTACCTGTTTGTTTTGTATAACATATAATATCTTCTACTAACTTTCTTAAAACAGGTCCTAGATATTCATCAGATATCATACCTTCCATAATAATAATCTGTTCATTTATCTTATTTCTTGTAATAGATAAACCTTCCTCAAGACTATATTCAGGTGACGGGCGAAAATCTTTTACAGTAACCAAATACACAGCAAAAGGCATGTAATCATCCTGATTCATCAGAACATCTAATTTTTCTTGAGATTCCGCTAGCATCTTTATGTCTTCATGAAAATCATCAGGAATATTTTTAGTTCTTTCTTCTCCCCAATATTTAGTCAACAAAGATTTTGTTATCGGTACAGTGACTCTGAAAATTCCTCTTTCAAGAAAATGTTCTGGACCAAATATTTCTTTAGCTTCATCTTCTAACCCCATCTCATCTCTCCAATAAGCCATTTGATATTCTATGACTTCCCTATCACATCCTTTTTTATCTTTTTCTGTATCATTTGTTACAAAAGCTATTCTGCGACTAAAGGCATCTCGGGGTATTTTAAAAACCCTGTCCGAAATTCCTTCAACCTTGAAGACGACCTTTTCAGCACCTATGTTTATGAGGTCCAGTTTTTTGTCGCTTAATTCTTCGTGAGTGAAGATGTCTTGGATGACGGTTTCGAGTTTTGGGGTTGGCATAATGAGTGTATTATAGCATTTTAATTATAAACCCTAACACTCCACCACCACAGGAAATTCAGCATGTCTTGCATTAAACAATTCATTATACAAAAGTACGCCATAATCATCATATTTTTTCTTAATCTTCATATTGACACCACCACAATATCCACCCAAATAAGCATCAACACAGTCAGATCCAGTGCATGATAATTCATTCTTAACAAAGTTTAAATTATCTTTCCAAAAAACTTCTCGAGCAGATTTTTCTGCTTCTGTTGATAATATAAAATTACGACGTATTTGAATATTTTGTTCAACACCTGTTAGACTGAATTCTTTTGGTATTGTTAATATTCTATCTGAGATAGAATTGACTACTTTTTTAGCTTCATTTATTATTTCTTTATTGTTCATACCACCAGATGTTTTGTTTTGATTATCGTATAGATATAAACTAATCATAACGATGATTACCACAGATACGAGGAGTATTATGAGTGAGACGAACCCTTGTTGTTTTTTCATGTGTTTATTATATAGTAGGTGTAAATGATATCAAAATAGTCGATTCAAAACCTCATGCAAAAAACTTATTTTTCATAAATTGAGTAAAAGCTTTCATTTCAGCTCTATATTTTTCAATCTTTATTTCTAGATCATCATCACATCTTTCTTCTCTATCTCTGTCAATATTTTCTTCAGAACATAACCAACCAAAAGGACTGACTGTTAATTTGATCCCCGGCTCAACAACACGTGTAGGATAAAACTCTGCAATAAAACCAAGAAGTCTTTGTCTTTCGTTTTCTTTAGACGCCTTAACACGAGCTTGTAATTGTTTAATTTCATCTCTTTCATCTTGTGTAAGTAATTCTTTACCTTCAATATCCTCGTCAAAATATTTTGTGTTATTTTCTTGAATTCTTTCATCATCAAATAAAGCATCTATGGCTGCATCTCCTCTGATGGCAATCCACGGATAAGGTTTACTGTCTTCTTCATTCAAATGTCCAAAACAAGAAGCTTCTGTTCTAAATCCATGAGCCATCAAAGAAACTACTGATTCTTTGATCCCTTCATCCATAGGGATAGGGTCTTCTCTACTGAACTCATCAACGATATGGGCAAGCTCGGTCCATCTTTGGGTTTTAATTTCTATGTCGTTAGGTGATGTTTCCATAATTGAATTATAACATTTTGTTTGAATCAAAACATATCAATATATCCCCCGCAAGGATTATCTTAATCCATTCTGTATAGATATCAGGATTGATTTTAGCATCATTTTTTAATTCATCCATACTAATCCACTTATAATCTGAAACTTCTTCAGGATCGGGTTTAACGATAATATCATCTACAACTCCCTTAAAAATATAATCGAATTCATTTTCTATAAGATTGTTTGAAAGTTTAACATTGTATATAAATGAACCCACCTCTTTTAAATCACAGTCGAAACCCATCTCTTCTTGTAATCGTCTATGAATAGCACTTTGTAAACCCTCTCCTACCCTTGCATGACTACAACATGTATTAGTCCATAAACCTCCTGAATGATATTTATTTTCATTTCTTTTTTGCAATAAGAGCTCACCTTTTGTATTAAAAATAAAGATAGAAAAAGCTTCATGAAGTTGACCTGTTTTATGAGCTTCGAGTTTTTCTATGGTACCGATTCTGTTTCCGGTGACGTTTACGAGATTGATCATTTCTGGCATGTTTAGAGTATAGTATATTTTGTGATTAAAAACATTCAGGTACTAAAATTTCCTCAAAATAAAATAATAATCCCCATATCCACTTTCCTCTTTGGGCCATGTTTTATGCATTTCCACATTTGAAAAATATTTATCAAAAATCGGCTTATTTTTATTTATAGAATTTTTCCATTCTACAAGACGAACATCATTTGTAAGCACTCCTATAGCAGCATCGATGACATCATCAGACCCTCCGTTTTTAATAGTTGCCACAAGATATTCATATCCAAGTTTTGCTCCGGCTATTTTTCTTTCTTCTTCATTTGAATAATCATCTATATAAGGATCTGCGATGATAACAAAACCATCTTTTTTTATCAGTCTTGATACTTTACTTACGAAATCTTCTTGTTGTTCATATGGAAGATGATGTAAACCAGCAGTTACTAAAATAACATCATATTCCTGATCGCTTTTCCAAGTAAAAGCATCTGCTATTTCAAAGGTAATGTCAGGGTATTTTTTCTGTGCATGTTGTATAAACTCTGGTTCAAGATCAACACCATGACATATCAAATCTTTTCTTTTGTCATGCAATCTCCCAAGTAGATATCCAGGACCACATAATATATCAAGTAATGTTCCATTTTGAGGTGTATTTTTTAAAATATAATCCTCTATTTCATGTATTAATATACCCCAGGGCATATATTTAAATTCTTTTTCATAAACTTCGGCGGGTGGAAGATTTTGCATGGTTTTATTGTAGCAGAGATGGGGGGATGTGATAATCATTCATCATCACCTTCTAAGGATTCATGTCCTGCTTCTGACCCTATGATCTTTAAGTCATGTATAAAATCTAAAGCCTTTTTTCTTAAAATAGGGTCATGCTCAATAGCACCAACTAGCTCACTATTTCTTCTCTTAAGTTCTGAGTCAGTCAGAGGGATACCTTTGTACGGATCCTTCTTTTTAGTCGGCATCACGTGACCATATTTATTTCTTTGATCTTCCGGCATTTCATTCATTAAGATAGCACGATATTTATCTGGAGAGTTTCCGACAGTCCAAACCTCTTGTGCATTTAGTGCTTTTAAAAGATTTGTAATGTACTCCAGCGTACCACCCTGAGCTCCTAAACCTTCTATCCTATCTCCATCTCTAATAAGTTGTCGTGGATCAATACCTTCTTCATCCTTTTTTCTGCTACCTTTAGCACCAGCACCATTTGACCAAGTCTCATCAAAAACTAAGATTGGTTTGTCTAAATCAATTTTCCTTTTATCTAAATACTGTTCAAATATTTCTGGTATCGCAAAATATGATTCCCGTGTCGGAAAAGTTTTTTTTCCTCTAACTGCAATTCTATAAAAAGGAGGACAATTTTGAGGGTCCGCAACCTTCCATGCTTCTCGTAATAAATATCCAATAGGTACAGCGCTACTTTCTGTTACAAGCACATATGCAGGTTTTACTTTATGTAATATTTTTTCAATAGTTTGTTTTGCCCATTCTTTATAGTTGGCTGCAATTTCGGGATCTATAACAATCAAATCTTTTTTTTCTTGTTCCACATCTATTACCCCTATAGAATTTTCCTGTGGTATTTCATAGTTTTCTGGCATATTTTTAATTATATCAAAAAACAGTTTTTTTATACACCTCATTCTTACTCATACTGGTTAGATTTTTCAGGCACCGACCTTTTTATTTTACCCCCTCCATCCACCCCTCACCTCCACAGCCCTCTCCAACATTCTCAAAGCCACCTCTCCCCACCCCCGATCACAAAGCTTTAAAAACTCTGACGGATCAATAAAACTTACTCCAAGAACATCACCGGCCGGATCTTTTTTAAAATCACCCACAGGTTCTACCAAACAAGCAAATCGAATATAAAACACAGATTCCCCTCCAGGTCTTATTGTCTCATGTATTCCTATGGGTTTATATTGTAAAATTTTCATATTAGTTTCTTCTAATACTTCACGATGTAATCCTTCAATAATATTTTCATCTTTTTCTAAACCACCACCAGGATTTCCTGTATATCCATTTTCATTTACGATGACTAGTTTATCATTATGAAAACAATATGCGTAGATACCTATAACATTCTTACCTTCAACTTCTTGAATATCATCGATGTCATTGTATATGATTTGATATACTTGTCCTGACTTGTTTGTAATAGATGATTTGATTTCCATGGTTGATATTGTAGCAGATTTTGTGGAGACTATAATATCTCGATCTAAAACTCATATTTCCAACCTGGTTGCCATTTAAATTTTGTCGTTACCAATTGTTCAAGAGTGATATTATTGATCCAATAATCAAGTCCGTATTGTGTAGCACGATGACCAATTATCATTATTTTTTTACCATCATAATTTTCATTTAGAAAATCAAGAAAATCTTTCATCCTCCTTGATGTTTGTTCATAACTCTCACCATTTGGAAATGGTACTTTCATTCTCTCAATTTTTTCATCATCAATTTCTTCACTTGGATGTTGTGTTAAATCACCATAGTCACACTCTCTTAATCTTTCATCTTTTATTATTGGAAATTTGTCACCAAAAGCTATTTCGGCGGATCGATAAGAACGTTGTAAATCTGAACAAAAAATAGCATCAAAATATTCATCTTTATAACGAACACCCATCTCTTTTGATTGTTCTTCACCTAATGGTGATAAAGCTATGTCGTTATGACCTGAACATAGTTTAGCTTCATTATCGAATGTAGTACCGTGTGCTTCGAATATTATTGTTATCATATTTTGCATTATAACAGAACTTACAGCACTCGTGCTAGCTCATGGTTAAATCTCTTTGACGATGTTAGAACTTGTTTGATGATGGAGAAAACTATTTTTGCTCAATCTCATCTTTAATTTTTTGACCCAAAAGCATACCCAATCTCTTAAGTTTTTTAATATTTTCTAGAACAACTTTTCCTTCTGCACCCCTTTTAATTTTACCTTTTAGTCCACCACCTCCAAATCGATCTTCTTTTTTTGTTGGTCTGATCCCTTCCCTAGGATTTTCAATCATGATTTTAAAGTTTTTTTCGTTATCACTTTGTAATTCATCCCGCCCCTTAGAACCAAATCCTCCATATAGAAATATTTTTTCTTTTTTTAACATATTTAACATAGGATTATCTTGTTTGACTTTGTCCATAATCCTTCTCATAACAGCTTCTTTTCTCCGATAAAGAATACTATGTAATTCTCTCGCCTCAGTAATTTTCCTAGATAAATCAGGAGTGTTATTTAAAATTTCAAAAGTTTCTTCTAACTCATCTTTTCTTTTACTTTTAATTTCTTCATCTAAAATTTCAAAAGTTTTTTTTAATTCATCCTCCTCTTTTCTTATACTTTTAATTTCTTCGTCTTTTTCTGCTAAAGAATTAGCGATTGAACTTAAAGTTGAACTCAAATATTCATTATATCCAGTTAATCCATGTTTAACCCTTCTTAAAGAATTCCCGCTTATTGAAGCCTCATCAAAAATGATTGTGTTTGCTTCAGTGTCATCAAATCTCTTTTTGATAAAGTTATAAACTAACTCAGCTTCTTCAGATGGCATGTCGTCAGATAAGAATCTCGGGTCAATTCTATAAAATTTAGGTACTTCTTCGTCAGGATAAGCAATTCGCCACATTTCTTTAAACACATAACCAAATGGGATTGCTGATGTTTCATTTAAAATGATATATTTTGGTTTTATTAAGTCATGCCATTCTTGTATCATCTTCTTCATTCCCGACATTATTACTTCTATGCGCGCTTGTCTCTCTTCGATAGTTTGATAATTAGGTTTCTTGTCTCCAGCATAATCTCCACCATAAATTAAATTATAGAAAAGTTCTTCTGCATTTTCCTGATTTTCATTGCTTTCATTTAACACAGACTCTTCACTATCAAAACCATCGATTATATCAACTCTTTCCATAGGGGTTAAAGGGTTTTCTTCTGGTATCTCATAGTTTTCTGTCATGTTAAAATTATATCAAAACTACGCACCTCG
Source organism: uncultured bacterium (assembly GCA_903933735.1). Taxonomy (GTDB): domain Bacteria; phylum Patescibacteriota; class Minisyncoccia; order Phycocordibacterales; family CAIZLB01; genus CAIZLB01. The sequence continues at coordinate 8,569 of CAIZLB010000025.1, forward strand.
TGCACCCTCATATTGGTTAGCGATGTGGTACGATGTTGGAACCTCATTCAATTAACCAAATATGATAGATTATCAATCCCGAGCAAACTATCTTTATCGAGTTCTTTTTTTAGCTCTTCAAATGTTACCCATTTACTAGAACTAATTTCCCAGGATAATTTCAAATCAAAATTCATAACCTGAATAAGAAAAATATCCATCTCATGAGGAATGCATAAAACTGTAGTATTTACTTTATACAGAAAAGAAACTGAACTAATGTTATTTGGTTTAATATTTAATTCTTCTTCAATCTCTCTCCTTACAGCATTTTCTGCGGATTCATTTTTACCTATTCCACCGCCAGGCAAATGATACATAAACGGAGGCAATGAACCTTTCACGATGAGAAAAAGTTTTTGGTTGATATCGAAGATAAAAGCGCGGGCTACTTTTCGGCGAGGTAATTTCATATATTAAAGATATCATATTTTTAAACCTACTTGTTAGGTAGATTGAGCTAAAACAATATTCGGTCAAGTACTGCAACATCTGGTTTGATAGTTTAAATTTATCAAATCGACACGACTTGAGCAATTATCTATACCAAGTTTCTGACATTACTTTCTTTTCAGGACTTCTTATGGTCTAAATATTTCCGGCACCTCAAAAATAAATTCAATCTTAGGATCCCAAAGAGGTGGTTTGAATTCATTAACTTCATCATAATCTAAAGATAGTCCGGACCATAAGTCGCCATCGGTAGAGTATACACCAAAGATCGCTTGACTACCATCGCTTTTTTCAATCGGTCGCATACCAAAACGAATGAAATTATAAATAAAATCATTTTTATGATTAAGGCAATAACTCAAGATAGTAGGATACCTGCACTTTTCAAGTCCTAACTCAGATGCTTGATGATAAATTTCTCTTAAAGAAACATCATCTTCAAAACCAAGATCGGAAATCCGAATTCTAACGAGTCGCGGTCGATAACTACCGAGACCCCAATTATAACCGAAAGTGTAACTTCCTCTTATCATTTCTTCTACCCTAAAGATACCTACACCCACAGATTTTAATTCTGCAATAAATTCTTCGGCTGTTTTTCCACTAGTATCCTGACTTTCTATTTTAATTCTCTTACCCGGAAAAGAAGTATACAGATACTTCAAACTTTCTGGGATTCTACGGAAAATACCAGGCTCCAATGGCCCAACAAATGCTATTACACCTTCAGATATTTCACTTGACATATGAGCTATTTGATTAGGTTTTAGTGGTTCATCATTATCACTGAGAACCAAGAGTATATCTTCCTCAACATTTCTATTATTTATAACCTCTATGATACGTGGATCATGATCGCCATCTCTTTTTTGAACAAGACGATCAACTTCATACAAAAAAATAAGGTCGTCCTTAGTTAACAATTCTCCCTGCTTGTGTTTTTGATAAATATTACTTATATATTCGTTATCTTCTTGATGAAGTCTCTTAGCAATTTCGTATGTCTTGGAACCCTTAATTCTTTCTGAAACTATTCTTGAAAATTCTTTGGGTGTACCAGGAAAGCCCACAATATGATGATCGCTTCTAATTTCTTTCAGGCCTTTAGTCTCTTTGTCTCTGAATTTTTGATGCCATGGTTTTTCCATAATAAATTAAGTATATCAAAAAAAACAAAAAGTTCTAACCCGGGTTAAGGGTCTTTGAAAAAGATTGAAAAATATAGTTTAAAATGTTGGTTAGCGGTGTGGTACGATGTCGGAACGGAAACACCATTAATTGAAAATATTCACAAAAATAAAAAGTAACGTAATCAGAGCGAAAAAAATTAAACCACCCTTTACTATAGGAGACATTTTTTCGGGAGGCTGGTTGTTAATGCGTTTTAGTGGATCAACCATCGTCTCGTCGATACTTTTAATATTTTTTGCAGATACAATAATTAAAGATATGAAGAATCCTGTTGACATCAGCCAAATTAATACAAGTGGCCATGCCAGAATTAAAATAGACATGCTCTCACCTCCAATCATTGATTTTATAACGTAATACAGTATTGTCATGTTATTTATAAACATAAGGGTACTTATTACCAAAACCATTAGTAGTGCCGCGCGTTTTATGTTAAACATATTTGAATTGTATCATAAAATTTGTTAGCGGTGTGGTACGAAGTTGGAACTGATTATTTAGACTGACCTACTTTTAAAAAATGACCTTTTCCTAATCTATACATTGCAATCATACATGGAATACTAAAAACTATTGAGAATATAATTGCATCGAGAGCAAAATCTGAATGGAAAAAATTCAAAAATGGAACCTTGGTCAAAATTACTACCAACTGCAAAGCCCAATCTACCACTATCACCGTAAACATGATTTTCCAAATCATAGGTTTAAAAACTTTTTTGCTATAAGTATATGACCACAGAGCCAGAACCAGAATTATATTTTCCACAGCCCCTTCAAACAGCTCAAAGGTTGGTTTCGAAAGAAGCGGAATTAAGGCTATTAACCCAAGACAACATATTATTAAATATATCCAAAAGTATATTTTCCATTTCATGTGTGTGAATTATAGACTATTTATTTAGCTAATACCAGATTTGCATGTTAGGTGGTTTGAGCTGGAATCATGATCAATCAAGCATAATAATATTATGGCAACTTTTCATAATTCAAATTGACGCCACTTCAGTAAAAATAATTCTAATTATTCGACCAATTTCTTAACATTAAATTCATTAATTCGCCAATTAGATTGATCACCAGTCACAACAATATCAAATTCAACAGTAGCTTTTTCAAAGGTACCCCTACTTTTTATATTAATCAAATTTTCAATCTTACCATTAGTAGAAACAGAGTTGGACTTATATATCTCAGAACCTTTGTATTCTCTTAATTTTCCCAATTCATTTGAAATAGCAGAAAAAGAAGATCTGATATTTTCAGGAGTATTAATACTTAGTAATTTATGACTAGCCTCAGATATAAGTTTTTCCGCATTCCAATTTTCCACTATTTGAGGAATAACTCTATCAACATACACCTGTGCTTCCTTGTTTGAATTTGCTAAAGTATCAGAGGTAGCTTTAAATTTAGCAACAGATATAAAAACCAAAGACAAAATAAATAGTCCGAAAATTACACCTATGATTTTAAAAAAAGTTTTCATGTTTATATTATAATTGAAATTTAATAATAAAGATATGAACAATATTTAAAGCATATTGAGTACTCTAACAACGCTCATGTTGGTTACCCGACAGGGACTCGAACCCCAATTAACGGTTCCAGAAACCGTTGTCCTACCTTTAGACGATCGGGTAATACATCTAAATTAGCATTTTTTATATAATTAATCAAAGATACTTATACCTAGAGACCATACACTATTTTATCTATATTTTCACTTAAATCTTTATCGCCAGAAAAACGTATAGACAGCAAATCCTTAAATGTATATTTTTTCTTTTTTTTCTTACTTTTACTATTCATAAAACAATAATATCCTACAACCTAGAAAACAACAACCCAAACAACTTCTTCTGAAACTCAGCAAACTTCTTATGCTGTATATTAATAGTCATCTTCGACGGATAATCTATAATCGCCACTTTATCTTTATAAATAATCAAGTTTATTTCATCTTGGAAAAGATCAAACTCTTTCGGTATAGTCTTAATAGATCTTCCTAAGAACTTTTTAAATGGTTGATTATTATACCCCGTTATCACTAACCTCTCTAAACCTTTTTTATCTCTTATGTACTCATAATCTTTTGGTATGTATTTATTTTTCTTAAATTGTTTTATAGAACTATATCGATAATATTTTTCATTCTTATCCAATGTGTTAACAACATCACTATATGTATCCCTTATAGCCTGTTCCCCTTCAGCTACAGATATAGTTGGTTTATCACTTGATGATTCATACAACTTATATATATCTTCCATGTCATCAAAGAATGATTTTTCATATTCTTTAAACAAAGCCTCTAACTTTTCTGGAGATTCTGCAATATAGGTTTTTCTTTTACCCTTTGAAGATATTCTTATCAAACTTTTATTATCAAGATTCTCTATAGCTTTATAAACAACAGGTCTGTGTAGATTGGTTTTTTTAGATATTTGAGTTGGCAATAATTCACCATCTCCTATCAAACAAGCATATACTTTAGCATCATCTTCTGATAAGCCTATTTTAGAGAAAATGTTTTGATATTTTGTTATGTCTTTTTTATTCATAATCGATAAGTGTATTAATATTAATACACTTTTTATATCATATATACCTTGTATTTGCAATATGATATAATCATACTATATAACTATGTACAAAAAAGTCATAAAAATAAGCCAGTATTCAAAATCGGGATTATATTAAAGACAGCTATGAAAAACACAAACAACAAAAACAACATGTATCAATTAATGGAAGCAATGGTTAAAGAAGCAATCCAAATCATTCAAAGTGAAGCGGCCGTATTTAGTCAAAAAGTTAAAACACATTACAGTGGTAGTGAGGATGATCTCGTTACCAGTGCTGACCTTAAAGCACAAGATATGTATGTTTCAATGATACAGAAACTATTTCCAAATGAAGGTCTTATCGGTGAGGAAAATGGTTTGAATACCCCAGCCAAAGAAGGTCATGGATATTTTACCATCGACCCGCTTGATGGAACTAAAGCCTTCGGACGTATGCAGTCAATCGGTTCAGGCACTATGATTGCCCATGTTAATAAAGATGGTGTTGTTGATGCGGTTTGCATTGGCGATATTAATACAGGAGAGATCTATGGTTTTGGTGAAGGTCATAAACCATCACGCACAAGATTCGGGGTTAAGTCCCCAATGAAAGCTCATGGCGATATCCCTCTGACTAAAAAGTATGTTCTTCTGAAAGACCATACCGAGGATTTCCCAGGAGTATTGCAAAAATTATTCAGAGCTAAAAATGGTGGCATTTTCAAAGATATTGAAATATCGAGTGGTAGCATAGGTTTGCTAGTGGCTCGCTTGTGGAAAAATGAAGTTGGAATGTTTGTCCTAAGACCTGATGGTTTCAATACACCGTGGGACAATACCCCACTCATCGGGATGAATAAGGTCATGGACATTGTCCATATCAAATACAATATCGCAGCCAAAGAGGTTGAGGTATTTGATCCAACTTTACCGAAAGAAATTACAAAGAAAGATTATATCGAGATACTGATACACAAAGATTATGCAGATGAAGTGATTGATTGGATTAATCAGCATAAATAATAAAGACTGATCCATTCTCCCAAGTGTAAAAGCTTGGGAGATTTTTATATAAAAAAATCCCCCGGACGCGCGCACGCATCCGAGGAAAGTAATCGTTTTTGACTGGGGTGATTAGCCCTGGGTGACCGGAGTAGATGCACCGTTGCCGATGTCATCTTCCCGATATTCCAGCACGACGTAGTAGGTGCCAGGACTGGCGACCGGGATATTCATATCCCGCGAATATGGCATCGTGATCCACCCTTGACCGCCAGGCCGCAAATCTTGGAGACTCGCGACACGAACGGCGATTGGGTGAACCCAGTAGCGATTCTCGTTAACGACTTCGAGCGTGAAGTAGCGATCAACAACAGTGACCTCGTAGCTCGGCAGATAGCCGTATTGAGGATAGCTGTTGATGGTCACCGAATTCCCGTTGATCGAGACTGGCTCGATGCCGTCGAACCATACATAGGCAGGATTGACGTTACAAACCGTCGACTGCATGATCAATCCCGTGTTCATGTCGTAATGATTGCCATTTACAACGAGTTCCTTGAAGACACTCGCACGGTTCCATCCGCCCGGAAGCAAGACTTGACCGTTAACAACCATGAGGTTATAGACCTCATCATTTTCACCGCGGTTTTCACGACGGACGAGATGTGCTTCGGTAGCACCGGCGAACGGGATGTAGGTATCCATCAGTTGGAACGATAGATACTTAGTCCACTCCGGCACTTGCCATACGAACTTTGTCCCGTTATACACCTTCTCCATATTGAAAATGGTTCCGGATTTGAACAGCATAGTTCCGTCAGCCGCCATCAGGAGCGCCGTCAAATTGACGACATCCTTCATCGAATCGACAACATAATTGAAGCTCACGGTCTTAGCGACCTCGCCCACGTCCTCGATGGATGTGATGTTGCCGAGTGGTATCGTGGTTGAGAACCATTCCCGAGATGAACCCGGTTGCCCGAAGTCGATCCTAAGTTGTGTCGCTTTGGCTAGTGTCTCGGTCACAGCAACCTCCCCGATGGAGAGATGACTGGGAATGACTGGCATAGGCGGAATCTGGGCGAATACTGACGTAGTGCCGACAAGGGCGATTGCGAGTAGTTTGATATATTTCATTGGTGTTGGTAGTTTCTGATTGTTTTGTGTTGTGTTGTGTTGTTGTGGACCCCTACTTGTTCAGCAGGTCCGTTGTCTTTTCGATTTCGACCTGCCGTGATTCCAATTGGGCTTTGAGGCCCGATACATGAATCATAACAGGACCGTCGTCCTCTTTCTCCCGGAACCGTTCCCGACGTGGCATTTCTGCCGCGGTCAGAGGAACGAATTCAGGTGAAATCTTGTCCTGATTGTCCATCAGTTTCGGATACGCCAGAATGGCGGCCAAAGACAGACAGACAATCGCGATAGCTGGGAATGTCAAGATGCATTTTTTCATACAAGCTATATACTATCACATATAGGTCAACTTGTCAACCTAAATGCCCTCAAATCACCAAAAAAACCTTTATTCTAAAGGACAAGTATTCCTCCCTATCAACTTATAAAACAGGCACCAGCTAGATAATGCCTCATATATACAAAACACCCCAAGTAATATAAAAACTACTTTAAATAATAATAAAGGTATAAAAATAGCAACAATAAACAGTGCTAAAGCTAGTATTAATCTAAATACCCTATCGGCTGTGCCTATGTTTTTTTTCATATATTTATTATACACTATAATTCTTTCTCCGCCTGGAGCGCCCCATCAATCTCCCCATTCAAAAAGCCATCAACATCACTAGTCTCAAAATCAGTCCTATGATCTTTCACCATCTTATACGGATGAGTCACATAAGATCTTATCTGACTTCCCCATTCTATACTTATAGTATTTGTAGTCGACAAACCTTTCTCTTTCAACTTCATATCATCCTCTTTCTTTTTCAAAAGTCTAGCTTTGATGATATTTATCGCCCTCTCTTTATTCTGTGCCTGTGATCTTTCTTCTGTCACATGAACAGCTAAACCTGTTGACTTATGAACGACACGAACTGCCGTCTCTCTCTTGTTAACATTTTGACCACCAGCTCCACCTGCTTTAGAATACGAGATCTCAAGGTCAGACTCTGGTAGATCTAAAGAAACCTGGGTATCAATCTTCGGCACAACTTCAACCAAAGCAAAAGATGTATGTCTTAAACTTTTTGCATTGAATGGTGATATGCGTACCAGTCTATGCACACCTGATTCATTTTTTAAAATACCATAAGAATTTTTTCCTTTAACTTCAAAAGTTATATTTTTATATCCCCCATGTTCATTTTCATGTTTATGTATGAGAGATATAGGCCAAGATCTATGATCTGCATATTTAAAATACATATTAAAAAGCATGGATGCAAAATCCTCAGAATCATCACCTCCTGCTCCAGCTATGATGGTTATAATAGTATCATGAGATGAAAAATCATTTTGTATTAATTGTTGTTTTAATTCTTGTAATTCTTTAACGATTCCCTGCGCAACAACTGCATCATTCCAAAAATCAGGTTCTAACATCTGATTTTCTATTTCTTCTATTCTTTTTTTTATTTCACCTATATTCATCTTTATATTTTTACAAAACTAATCCAAAACTACACTATCACCTTGTTCAGGATGTATAGCATCTATTCCATAATAATCACGAAGTCTCTGGACCAAAAACAAAGCAGACTTTGTCTCACCCATAGTCACAAAAACTTTTTTAAGAGACTCACCAGCTGTTGCAGCAAATTCTTGTAAATGATCAGAATCCTTATGACCTGAATAACCATCTATTTTTCTAATCTCAGCATTGATATGTACTTCATTTTCATAAATCTTAACAGACTTTGCTCCATCATATATCTCACGCCCTAAAGTTCCGAGAGCTTGAAAACCTAAGAATAACAATATAGTATTGTGTGCTTCAAGATAGTTTAGTTCATGATGCTGTATTCTACCGCCAGTAGACATGCCAGAACCAGCCATAATTATCTTTGGATTTGGAGTATGTAATATAGACTTTGACTCTTCTGCAGAGGCGACTATGCGAAGATTTTTAAATTCAAATATATTATTCCCTTTATCTCGCCTAGCTTTTGCTTCTGGATTATAATCTTTAATATATTTTTCATATATAGGTATAAGTTTTGAAGCTAAAGGTGAATCAAGGTAAACAGGTATAGGTTGCACAACTTTATCCTCAAAGAGTTTATCCATCTCATATAATATCTCTTGAGTTTTTTCTAGAGAAAATGAAGGTATAAGAAGCACCCCTTTTCTACCTATGATGTCTTCGATAGTATTTTGAAGTTTTTGTAATCTTGTTGCCTTGTCCTCGTGATTACGATCACCATAAACACTTTCCATAACAACATAATCAACGCCCTCTATTGATTCTGTATCTCTAAGTATAGGGGTCGGAGTATTTCCAAGATCACCTGTGAATAAAAACTTTCTGAGTTTGCCGTTCAAATCTATCCTTATCTCATACATAGCAGAACCTAAAACATGTCCAGGATCTTTAAGAAACACATCTACACCAAGATCTTTGAAAATAGTAAAATCCTGATGATAGGGTATAGTTTTCCATAACTCAAAAGCATGTCTCACATCATCAGCGACATACAATGGATCTATTCTTTTATGCTTAGCTTCTTCTGTTATCAACTTCAAAGCATCTTCAAGCATATACACACATATATCGCGAGTCTCTGGTGTACTATAGATAATACCTCTAAATCCATGTTTAACTAGTTTCGGTATAAGACCAATATGATCCATATGAGCATGAGTTACAAGTAATATATCTATATCCGCTGGATCAAAGATAAATGGAGAGCTGTTGTATACATGAGCCTTTTCACTACCCTGTTCCATACCACAATCAACAAGTAATTTTTTAACTCCTTGATTTTTGTTTATTTCAAGTAGAAAATTAGCCCCCGTAACTGATGATACACCCCCGCAAAACGTTATTTTTGCAAATTCTTTTGATTCCTTAGAATCGGTATTTTGTGAAAACATATATATGCCATTATCCCACCTAAAGCATCCATAAGCAAATCATAGAAAGTATCAACCCAGAAACCTTTATTTATGAATATATTTTTACCGATCTTGAATTCCACATATTCCCATAATATACTCACACAAAATATCATGATAAATATATTCATACTACTATCCATCTTTGATGATTTTAATATAGATATAGCCAATGATGTTATAAATAACCCACCTAGAAAATGCATAATCATATCAAAGTTTGGATGATAATAATAAAAACTATAGACTTTAGCAAAAGTATCAAAAGATATAAGAATCAATAAAAGAAACAGACTTATAAAAAATAGTTTTTTATTATTCATAGCTTTAGCAAGGATCGATTCGTTCGTTTCACTCATTTCGATCGTGACGTCCTCGGATAAATTCTCTAGGAGAATTTATCCTGCGGATGATCTTATTCGTTCAACTCACTGAAAAACAAAACGAATCCATCCCTATTAAAGCCCTCAAACTGACTGAACCTAGTTAAAAACTAGGTGGGTGCCCTAAAATCTAAACCAAAGTTTATCTTTACGCGGGCTCCCTGAATCGTATATCTAAGTCAGTCGTTTGAGGACTATTTAATTATAACAAATATAATCTTTAAAAGAACTAGACAGTTTTTCTTTTTATATTGTACACTTCAGCTTCATCTGACCCTGATTCATAATGACTTTCTATCTCTGTTTGAAGATCTACAATATCTTGATGCTTTTTACTTCCAACAAATCCAGTACCTGCTGGTATCAATCTTCCGATCAAAGTATTTTCCATAATACCATATAGTGGGTCATGCTGACCTTTTAGAGATGCATTAACCAATATACGGTTTGTATTCTGGAAAGATGCAGCTGTTAGGAATGATTGTCTGTTTAGGGAACCTTCCATGGTACCCATGATTGCTGTTTTACCTTTAGCTGGCATGATATTCTTTTCAGCCGCCATTTTGTTTGTTCTAATAAATTCAAATGTTTCAACAACATCTCCTTCTGAAAATTCTGTATCTCCTTTGGCTGTTATAATTATTCTATTGAACATCTCACGTACAACGATCTCTATATGTTTACGTGCCAAGTTATCTCCCTGTAACTCATAGATCTTTTTAACTTCACCGATGATATAAGCTTGAGCAACATCACGTCCAGCGTATTCATATATCTCATTCACATCAGCTGATCCATCAGTCATTATCTGACCTTTATGTACATGTTGTCCAACTTTAACCTGTACTATACGCATAGGGTGTACAGAAAACTCTAACTCACTACCAGTTTTTTTAGAAGCCTTAAGTGGCACATCTGGTAATATTCTTATTATTTTCTCATTGTTCTTTTCTATAACTGCCATAACTACTCCATCATGAGATGCTATAGCTGCAGGATTTTTAGGTGTTCTATTTTCAAACAATCCCTCAACACGAGGAAGACCAGCTGTAATATCTCCACCAACTTGGGCCACACCTCCGGCGTGGAATGTACGCATAGTAAGCTGTGTACCCGGCTCACCGATCGCTTGAGCAGCAACAGTTCCGACTGATTCACCGATATCTATAAGTTCACCAGTTGATAAGTCCGCACCATAACAGTGGGCACAAACACCTCTATCTGTTTTACATGTGAGTGGTGATCTTACTTGAACTGATTCTATATCCAGCTTCTCTATAGTTTTTGAATCATTTCTATTTATAAGATGACCTTTTTTAAATACAATTTCCCCATTAGCATCAACTATATCAGAAGCTAATATTCTACCGAATATATTTTTACTGAAGTTAGCCTCTATACCTGAAGCAGTTTTTTTAGTTGCGATAATAGAGTCATGAGTACCACAATCTCCTTCTGTGATGATAACACTTTGTGCTAAGATGAATAATTTTCTAGTCAAATAACCAGCTTTGGCAGTGTTCAAGGCTGTATCTGTCATACCCTTACGTGCACCGTGAGTAGAGATAAAATACTCTATAGGTGTCAAACCTTCCTTGAATGATGATTTAATAGGTAATTCTATTGTTGTACCTTGAGCAGTAGCAATAAGACCTTTTATACCAACCATCTGATTAATGTTACCGATAGATCCACGAGCTCCTGAAAGAACCATGTCATTAACAGGACCTTCTGAAGGAAGTGTTGCGGGAATCATTTTCTCTATTTGACTTTGTACAGCTTGCCATAGACGAACTATCTTAACATGCTTTTCAACATCAGATAATAAACCAAGATTATAAGCTTCATATATTTGATCAGCACTTTTCTGAGCATCATCTAAAGCTTTGTATTTATCTTCTGGTATTTGTATATCTGAAATACTCCAAGTAATACCTGAAAGAGTCGCAAAAGAGAATCCAAACTTTTTGATTGAGTCAATTATTGGGGCCACATTATTTCTTCCTTCTTTTATAATCAATTCATCAATAATACCATTCATAACATTTTTATTTATTTCACGGTTTATGAAATCCATGTTTTCTGGTAATAATTGATTGAACAATATACGTCCAACTGTAGTTTCAAATAATTGTCCTTTGTATTCAGCATATTTATCTTCGTCTGGTGCGAGAACTTTTATAGGAGCTCTGTATGATATAACTTTATTGTTTAAAGCTATGATAGCAGCCTCTGGTGATTCAAAATATTTATCAGTACCGATCTCACTGGACACCATCTTAGTTACCCAGAAAGCACCAACAACTATATCAAGCATCTTATTTGTAATAGTTGCATCTCCTGATCCTGGTTTCAAGATGTTCTTATCAGAAGCCATGATGTTATGAGCTTCGTATTGAGCTTCTTCAGAAAGCGGAACATGAACTGACATAGTATCCCCATCGAAGTCGGCGTTAAACGGACTACATACTAGTGGATGAAGTTGTATAGCATTTCCTTCTATAAGCACAGGTTGAAAAGCTTGTACCGAAAGTCTGTGAAGTGTTGGAGCACGGTTCAAGAGAACATATTTATCTTTAATAATATCTTCTAGTATTGACCATACTTCTTCATCACGATCTTCAATCATACGGTTTGCACCTTTTATACTGAAAGCTAATTCTTTACTTAGTATTTGAGAAATCACAAATGGTTTAAACAATTCCAAAGCCATATGTTTTGGAAGACCACATTGATTAAGTTTTAGATCAGGTCCCACAACGATAACCGAACGTCCTGAATAGTCCACGCGTTTACCCAATAGGTTTTGACGGAAAATACCTCTTTTACCTTTTAGGTTATCAGCTATAGATTTTAATGATCTCTTTTGTCCTGGATTTATTCCTGAAAATGCTGGACCATTACCTTTCATAGAGTTATCAAGCAAGGCATCAACAGCTTCTTGCAAGATTCTTTTTTCGTTTCTTAAAATAACATCTGGAGCCTTTATATCATAAAGTTTTTTCAAACGATTATTTCTGTTTATAACTCTTCTATAAAGATCATTGATATCAGATGTAGCTTGACGACCTCCATCAAGTGCTACCATAGGACGAAGTGCAGCAGGTATAACAGGTAAGGCTTTGATAAATGTCCACTCAGGTCTAACACCTGATTTCTTCATAGCATTTATAAAACCTAATCTTCTGATGATTTTCTCTCTTTCAACTGAAGTAGCTTTTTCAAGATCTGTGTTCAACTTTTTGAACAAATCATTTATATTCAAACCCTTAAGTATGTTATAGATAACTTCACCTCCGATACCAGCTTCAAAAGCTGAACCGAATTTGTATGAGAATTTATGATATTGATTTTCATCCAAAACTTTACCAACGTTTATCATGTCTATATCAGCTTTAGTTGTAGCCATAAGATCACGAAGAGCATCTTTAGTTTTTTCATCAACAATATTTTTTATTTTTGATTTAAATTCATCATCAAGCTCTTTGTGTAATCTTATTTTTTCTTTTTCATCTATCTTAGTTATAAGATAACCTGCAAAGTATATAACTTTTTCAACTTCACCTGCTGGCATACCAAGTATTGTTGCTATCCTTGATGGCATGTTTTTTAGATACCATATATGAGATACAGGAACACAAAGTTCTATATGACCCATACGCTCACGTCTAACTATTGATTTTGTGATCTCAACTCCACATTTTTCACAAACAATACCTTTATATCTTATACCTTTATATTTTCCACAATAACATTCATAATCTTTTTCTGGACCAAATATTTTCTCACAGAAAAGACCATCTCTTTCACTACGAGCTGTTCTATAGTTTAGAGTTTCTGGTTTTTTAACCTCACCTCTTGACCATTGTCTTATCTTTTCAGGTGATGCAAGTTTTATAGAAACTGAATCGATGTCATCAACTGAAGATTTTGTTCTTGTTTTTCTTTCTTTTAACATATTGTTTAATTTTTATTTTAATTAGATTATTTTTTTTGATTTAAATAAATTTTATTCTTCAGTTACCACACCTTCTTCTATTTCTGTTAAACCTTCTTCATCATCCATATCTAATCCATATTCTTCATCCATCTGATCTCTGTTCTCTTGATGATCTCCGACGTGTCCTACGTCAAGACCTATGTCAAGTTCTTTACCGTCATCATTGTCAAAACCAACATCTATACAAAGACCACGTAGGTTTGATAACAATACATTGAAAGAAGCTGGTGTATTTGGATCCAATATCCTCTCACCTTTCACGATAGCATCATATGTTGCTGATCTACCCAATATATCATCTGATTTTATAGTTAACATCTCACGTAATGTGTAAGATGCACCGTAACCTGCAAGAGCCCAGACTTCCATTTCTCCAAATCTTTGACCTCCTCCTTGAGCTTTACCCCCAAGTGGTTGTTGTGTGATAAGTGAATATGGTCCTGTAGCACGAGCATGTATCTTATCCTCAACCATGTGGTGAAGTTTCAACATATACATATAACCTACAGCAACATCTTGTTCAAACACATCTCCTGTTCTACCATCGAACAATTTCATCTTTCCTGATCTATTGTATCCAGCTGTTTCTAACTCATCTTGTACTTCCTCTGGTGTTGGTCCCATAAAAGCTGGAACTATAGCCTGATATCCAAGCTTTGCTGCAGCAAGACCTAAGTGTAATTCTAATATCTGTCCCAAGTTCATACGTGATGGAACACCGAGTGGTGTAAGTATCATATCAACTGGAGTACCGTCAGCCATATATGGCATATCTTCAACTGGAGCTATCTTTGAAATAACACCTTTGTTTCCGTGACGTCCCGCAAGTTTGTCTCCAACTGAGATATTTCTAAGCAAGGCAACTTCAACATATATTCTTTTTAGAATACCTGACTCTAATTTATCACCTCTTTCTCTTGAGAATATTTTTATACCTATAACACGACCTCTTTTACCGTTCTCAAGTCTCTTTGAAGTATCTTTAACATCACGAGCTCTATCACCGAAAATAGATCTAAGCAATCTCTCTTCAGGTGTAAGTTGTGTTTCTGTTTTTGGAGTAATCTTTCCGACTAATATATCTCCAGGTCTAACTTCAGCACCGATACGGATAATACCTTCAGCATCGAGATCTTTAAGTTTAGCTTCTGATACGTTTGGAATATCATGTGTTGTGACCTCGGGACCAATCTTTGTATCACGAACATTGATAACAAATTCTTCTATATGTATAGATGTGAATTTTGATTTTTTAACTAAGTTCTCTGAGATAATGATAGCATCTTCATAGTTTGATCCACTCCATGTTAAGAATGCAATCAATATATTTTGACCGATAGCAATTTGACCATCAACAGATGTTGAAGTGTCAGCCAATACATCTCCTCTTTTTACTTTTTGTCCAAGTGAAACTGTTGGTCTTTGATGAAATACTGTAAATTGATTTGTTTTATTGAAAACAGCCAATCTGAAAGTTGTTTCTCTTTTACCTTTTAGAGTTATAGATGAAGCATCTACTTTTACAATCTCACCATCTTCAGGAGCGATAATTACACGACCTGTATCTCTTGCAGCTGTTTCTTCTATACCAGTTGCAACATATGGAGCCTCTGGAACTATACAAGGTGTAGCTTGTTTCTGCATACCAGATCCCATGAGTGATCTATTGGCATCGTTATGATTCACAAAAGGAATCATAGAAGTTGCTATAGAAAATGGTTGACCTGATGCAATATCGATAAGATCTACGTCATTTTTCTCTACTATTATAGGGTCACCTTTTAAACGAACTTCTAGCATCTCATCAGCGATCTGACCGTCTTTATCATAGTTGATGGCAGCATGAGCGATCTTAAAACCTTCCTCTTGCAAAGCATCTAAATAAACTACTTCTTTTGTAATCTTTCCTTTTACAACTTTCGCATATGGTGTTTCGATCATTCCGAAGTTATTGATTCTGGCATAAGCAGCTAAGTGAAGTACAAGACCGATGTTTGCACCTTCTGGTGTATGTATTGGACAAACACGACCATAATGAGATGAATGAACATCACGAACTTCAACTCCGGCACGATCTGATGAAAGACCTCCTTGTCCTAGAGCTGTCAATATTCTGAGATGCTCTAATTCTGACAAGATATTTTCTTGGTTCATGAATTGTGACAACGGGTTTGTTGAGAAATATTCTTTGATTCTAGCCTGTAGTGGACGAGGTGATATAAGTTGCATAGGCTGACTTACATCTGACTCTATAGTCGACATTCTGTTTTGAACATTTTTCTTTATCTGTAAAAGCCCAAGTCTTACTTTTGTTTGTAATTGCTCACCAACAAATCTAACACGTCTTGAACCTAAATGATCAACATCGTCAGCTTCTGACTCTGGGATGTTTGTCATATTACAGATGTTTGAAATAAGAGTTACAAAGTCATCAAGGTTTAAAGTATTTCTTGATAATTCTTTTTCTTCCATACTTTTTCCAAAACGACTGTTAAAACGAAAACGTCCAACGCGAGAGAAATCATATCTTTCTGCCTTAAACATGTTTTGTACAAAATCTTTAGCGTTTTGTGCTGTAGCTAACTCGCCATCACGCATCTTTTTGTATATCTCTATATATGCCTCATCAGCTGTTTTCGTATGATCTTTAGCTATGGTATGTTCTATATATGCTTTTATATTAGCATCGTCCCCAAACAATGCTTTTATATCAGAATCAGTCTCAGCACCAAGAGCACGTAAAAGTGTTGTTGCTGGGAATTTTCTCTTTTTATCAATCTTAACATATACACAGTTGTCAGTATCCGTATCTAATTCTATCCATGAACCACGAGCTGGTATAATCTTTGCTCCTATATAGTTCTTTCCTTTATGTTCATTGGATGTGAAAAATGCACCAAAACTACGAGCTAGCTGTGGCACTATACATCTTTCTATACCGTTTATAATAAAAGTTCCATGCTCTGTCATCATCGGAACATCAGACATAAATATCTCTTGTTCTTTTTCTGTACCAGTAATATGGTTTATAAGTTTAATTGTGGCTTTAATAGTAGCCTCATAGTTTACCTTGTTCTCCTTTGCATAAAATTCATCGTATTTTGGACGATCGAGTCTTATACCTTCGAACCTGAATTCGAATTTTTTCTCTGTATAGTCTTTCGTTGTCGAAAACTCATGAAAGACTTCGTTTATTCCTTTCTCTAGAAACCATTTATAAGAATTAATCTGACCCTCTACCAAGTTTGGTAATGGGACTAATGATTCACGAAAACGTGAAAAATGTTTCTTTTTTAACATGTTTATTTGTTGTATTTAAAAAATTAGAGGATAAAAGAAGCGAAAAAGTCTAGGGTTACTCAATCGGTTTTACGCTAGGGGTAGCATATCATAAATTCTCTTGATGTGCAAGGTTGATTTTTGGTTGCGGGGGTGGTTGGTGATGTGGGGGGGGTATTGGTGGTGCGGGTTAGGAGAGGTGGATCAGGTGTATTACAATTATTTGACGGTTATATATTAATATGTTACCATATTAGTACAGGTCTGATAGTGAAATCAGACCAAGCAACTACAAAAATCATGACAAAAACACAAGCTATTGGGTGGCTAAAAAATAATGCCCACGAAGGGCGTGACGGGTTTAGAGACGTTTATACACTCACCCGCACTGATGACGATGTCGCAATGGCGGTCGCCGAGTGGCGTTGTTCACAAGGTAACATCTACCGAGTGCAGGAAGTTCTGTACCGGTTTGACAAATCAACGGTAAAAGAAGTATCGGTTCGAGCCGCAAAGACATTGCTCGATTTACTGCGCGAAGGACGGATTGAATACGTTGTCAACAATCACGGGGTCGATGAACTCATATCCGAAACGGATAAGGTTCACTCCCGCGGTAACACACAATTAAACTCCCGTCCCGAAATGGTTATCGAAACACTGACGAATGCTGGTATTGAAATATCCACAGATGACTATCGCCTCTTGGCGGTCGCTGCTGAACGTCAGTACTTTGCTGACCTGAACAGTGCGGAATCTGGAATCAATTGTGACGAAGAGTTTCGCCTACAAGAAGTCGCTGAGGTTAACCGTCTTCGTAAATTGGCCGGTATGGAGCCTACAACATTGCTCTCTCGGGCGACATATAGTTCCCGTAATCCCCGTGACAGAGGCAGATCAGGAGGAGGATTTGGCTAAAGAAAAACCTCAACACCTGTTAACAAACGCACGACCTTCTTTCGAGGAGGTACGGCGTTTTTTTATTTATTTAAAAATGATTTAATTTTGAAAATATATTATTTTAAGTTACTATATCTATATGGAAAATACACCTACACCAAGAACACTAACTGGCGAATATGATGAAAATAGAAATAAAGGTATAGAAGTTGATGAAATACGTCAAATAAAAGAACATGTAGGAGAAGTCTTTATATCAAAAGAAATAAACGTCCCAGAAGAAAAAATAAGATCATATCTTGATGCTGTTGGAGATATAAATCCAATACATTTTAATCCTGAACGTATAAATGAATCAATCTTTGCAAGAAGATCAGGTGGCAAGATCATAGTGCCAGGAATGTTTGTTCAATCCCTTTGGTCTCACAGAGATGTAATTTATAGTGCGTTAAAGATTAAAGAAGATTATGAGGTTATGCTACCTACAATACTAGGCCCTACAGATTTTAAATTTCCTATTTTTGCAGATTCTAATATTGTTTTCAGATTAGAACTCGAAAAAGCTGAAGATCAACCTATTCAATCAAGATATGGTGTTAAAACAACTTGGAATATAGTGGCTTATAGTGAAATAGGGTCAAAGATGCATCAGATAATGACGACGAGAGTGGTGTTGAATTATGTTGCACTGAAATCGAATACAGAGTCACCAGAATAGGTTGGTTAATAAAAATTATTTAACAAAATAATTAAAATAATATATAATAACCACGCACCATGTTAAAGACCTTTATGCAGATACGTCTGCATCGAGGGCTTTTTCTTTTATAGAGTTGACATACATATTGACAACCTAGAATCTTCGAATATAATTACACATATCAATACGAATTAGGATCCAAAAGGTGCAGGTGCCTTAGGAGCCTTTTTCATTTATTTGACTCCAAATATGGATTTGATATTATAATACACATAGCAAGTCAGACCCCTGAAGGAGATCTATCAGAACGATAGTTCACACGTTCCTCGGGGGCTTTGCTTATTATAAAAGTTGACAACATAAGTCAAAGGATTATAATAGTACTCAGAGTTAGCAAGCACGCGAAAGCCACGACCTAACCAGAAAAAACGAGACACGTCTCGTTTTTTCATTTATTTGACACGTAACTTGAATTTGGTATCATATACACATAGCAAGTTAGACCTCCATAAGAGGGGCTGCCGTCGGTGGCCCACGTGTATAAATTACACAGATCTTAGGAGGCTTTGCTTTTTATGATACTAACGTTTTATTAGTTTTTTACATATCTGGCAAATAGAATCTATTTTTTAGCCTTATAAATATAGATTTAGGATCTTATTTGCTTTTACCTTTGCAAATAGAATAACTATAATATTTTAAGCCTTAAAATCCTCACCATTTGAAAGCTTATATCTGGTATACCTATGGGCCTTACCTTCGGTTTCGATCTTAATAAGCAAGCCTTGACTGACCCATTTTTTAAATAATTTAGACATTTCATATGTCTGTGTCATGTTTGTTATATCTCTAGCCTCTGCGTTATTAATATATCTATTTTTTATCAAAAATTCTTTTACTTTTTCCCACTCACTTTGTTTCTTTTCATTAAGTAACACAACTTTTACAGAATCATCATATACTGGATAAGTTAAATAAATTGGATCATATAAATTTTGAGCGCGCATTTCATTCCTCATAGCCTGAACGCCTTCATTGCGATCAAGATTTGGTTGTTCTGGAAATTCTCGTAAGTGTTTTACGATTAAATCATTTCTGTATCCATCCGCACGCACGTACCCAATATTTGATTTAGTTATATTGTAAGGAAAAAGTCCTGGATTAAGAATCTCCACCCTATCTTCAAAGATGTTAATCTCAACATCTCGTTTAATATGATAATCTCTGTGGATTATTGCATTTGTGATAGCTTCTTTAATAGCACGCTCTGGTATCTGATACTTAGTAATAAAGCCTGAATGTATCTCTATCCCATTACGGAGCAATAATAACACATATTCATGAGTATCTTTGATTAACTTAATTAGAGGACCGTCAATTGTTTTTGGTGTACCTTTTAAATTTGGAGTTTCTTTAAAAGTTTCTATAGTACCTGAGTATTGAAATACTCTAACTGCACATTTTGTATCAAGAATATTTGTTGGGTATTTTGCAAACAATAATACGGCAGCTCTTGTGGGTGACAAAATACCTTCATGGTTTTTTCTGGCTAAACCAACGCTAAACAGTATATCCTGTGTTGTACCTTCATTTATATTTCTTTCTTTTTTCCATAATTCAAAATACTCAGTCTCGAGCAATTCAAAATCAACATCAACAAGTTCTTTGTCGGCTTTTTCAAAACCTTTGGCATAACTAAATTTGACTATTTCTTGTGGGGTAAGTTTTTTATTACTTTTATTTTGCCTAATATATACATCATTATTTATTGAATGAAACATTCCTTCATTTTTAGGAATAGATATAAATGCAACAGTCTTACCATTTTCAGGAATAATTATTTTTTTAGGATTCCAGATTGTACCAATGGGTGGTAAAATCCTTTGTACCTCTTTTCCGATTTCATCAAAAAGTTCAATATTTTCTTCAATACCGAAGACTCTATCAATCCCTTTGAGTTTAGTTTTTTCAGGATCATCAATACCAAAAAATATAACGCCTCCATCAGTGTTACCCATAGCAACAATTGTTTGCACAATCTTTGTAACCACTTTATCACCATTCAAACGTTTAAATTCAATCGTTTGGGTTTCTTCAGGTATTTCCAAAATTTGTATAACAAGATCATTATTCATGTACCTATATTATACTATTTTATTAAAATATTAAAATTTTAACATAGAACCCTCTATATCCCCACAATCACCCTCACATCCGCGCCGATCTTATTCAATCTCATCGCAATATCTTCATAACCTCGACTGATTGGATATATGCTTCTCAATATCGATTTTCCTTTTGCACCCAACATGGCAATCATAATTATCATCGCCGGTCTTAAAGCTGGAGGACATACAATCTGTGTGGCTTTAAGCTCTGTAGGACCTTGTATGAAAACACGATGCGGATCAGCTAAGTTTATATTCGCCCCTAACCTGTTCAACTCTGTAAAATATATCGCCCTATTTTCCCACATCCAGTCATGTATTAAAGTTATACCTTTTGCTTGAGTTGCTATAGGTACAAAGAAAGGTAGATTGTCGGTATTTATTCCTGGATACGGTTGAGCCGCTATCTTATCTATGGGTGCTATAAGCTTTGAGGGATATATAGTTATGTCTACAAGTTTTGTTCTTTCATTTTTAGCATAATAAGCTTCTGTCTGTTTATATTTTAAACCCATCTTTTTTAACTTGAACATCTCAAGTGCTAAGAAATCTATAGGACATCTCGTTATAGTTAAAGTTGATTCTGTAACTATCGCAGCCGATATAAACATCATGGATTCTGTTGGATCTTCACTATTGTAATAATCTATATCCATATCTATATTGTCTATACCGTGAACTATCATAGTAGTAGTTCCCATTCCCTCTATTTTCACACCTAGTTTTTCTAAGAAAAAACAAACCTCTTGCACCTGATAATTTGGTGGTGCAAATTGTATTGTAGTTTTTCCTTTTATAAGTGCGGCGGCCATCAATATATTTTCAGCAGCAGTATCACTTGATTCTGACATGATTACATGTGCCGGTTTTAATTTTCCTGATTTTATAAGATAATGATCAGCTTTAGTATCTATCTTAGCTCCCAAATCTTCAAGTCCATATCTATGTGCTGATATAGTTCTTTGTCCCATCTTACAACCACCGGCATGAGGGAGTTTGAATTCTTTTTCTAGATGAAGTAATGGTCCGATAATCATAAGACCAGATCTTATTCGTCCTGCTGCATTTTGATCAAGACTATTTATCTTTAACTTTTTAGGAACTACTATTTCAAGAGTGTTTTTATCAATCCATTTTATAGAAACACCCAAGCTTTCCATAAGTTCTATTATTCTTTGTACTTCTTCTATACGAGGTATACCATGCAATCTTGTTTTACCTTTGTTCAGAAGTGAGGCACAGATAAGACCAAGTGCTCCATTTTTAGAAGTGTTAGTTGCAATACTGCCTGAAAGTTTTCTACCGCCATGTATTTCTACATCTATAGAGTCGGATATAGCCATAACTTTTCTACCTAAAGCCTGACTTATTCTGTTCAACTCTTCTGTGGTCATGTTTTGTCCGCCACTTTCCATACGAGCCACAGCACTCTGTGACGTCTTTAAAAGTTTTGCAAATTCAGTTTGAGTAAGATGCCTATCTTCTCTAAGTTGTTTTATAAAAAATCCAAGGTTTTTATTACTATTTTGTGTCATATGTAATATATCATATATGATATATTGAGTGATTACAATATTTACATATTTGACAGTGTTATAAAATAATATTAAACAAATATAGTCTACATAGACTCGCCCACTTTCCTAACCCTCTTTAAAAAAGACTCTCTATCCTTTTGACTTCTTTTAAAACTTTTATCAAAGACCATCATGGTTTTATGTTTCAATCCACAAAAATGTAACAAGCCCATAGACCAGAAAAACTTTATCGGTTTAAGTAGAAATATAGCTGTCTTAAACCACCACATATTACCATCAGATGTAAAAAATATATGAGCTCTTTTATTTTTAAGTAACCCCACAGGTTTTCCATCTACATATTTAAAAGCAAAATGGGAAGTAAAAACATTGTCGAAAAAATTTTTCATTATAGCTGGTGTACCCATCCACCACAAAGGGTGTATAAATACCATGTCAGTACAGTCAGTAATCTTCTGCTGTAACCGTTTAACATGGTCACTGAGATTCCTCATATCCTCTTTATTTTCAAAATTCAAAAAAGGTATTTGTAAGTCTGTTGTATAAAGATCTAAAACTTCAACTTGATTACCTCTTGATTCCGCACCTTCTTTAAAAGATGAAGCTATGCTGTGAGTAAAGCCCTTTGTCGAGGGGTGAGCTGTTATGATTAATATTTTTTTCATATTATGAGTTTATTTTATTTTTAATATTTTAAATGCTTCATACACCATCTTTAATACACCTTCCTTTGTTTTATTAACGGCTAAAAATCCGGATTTGTGACAAAAAGTAGAACCCTCTATGCCGGTGACTTTTTCAAGTTCACCGTCATCCAAACCCCTCCATGACTCTGGAAAATAAATCCTGGCATTATACAATTCACCGTCTTTTTCAACAACTTTAGCAGACCAATTACCTCGCAGATCTGGATATACAGTAATTAACGGCTCTGGAAATTTTTTAAAATTAAAAAATACATCACAAACAATAACTCTTTTATCTTTTGCTTTTTTATAAAATTTTATAGCCACTTCTTTTTCTTTTAGAGTCTTTATAGCATAAAGAATAATATTTTCTATTATAGATTCTGAAAGCTTTACTAATTCAAAAAACTTTTTATCCATCTCTTTGGGACCTTTTGATTTCACAATACTTCTAGCTATTCTAAAATAATTATCTATAGTCAAAACGTCAACATCATCAATGATTTGTTTATATGTAAGTACACCATTATCCATAGCATCTATATGTAAAACAAGTTTTTTTTCAACACCATCAAAACACTCTTGAACAAATTTCTTATTTTTATTATCAGAAATCATACTTATAAGTTCTAGACCAAAATGCCTAAAAACTAAACCGAAAGCAGCATAAGGTATACCATTTTTTCTAACTAAACCTGAATCATTTTGATGATGATCAAAACGAAGTTTTTTTGGATTATGAATACGACCTATATCATAAACTATATCAGCTTTATCTATATCTTTTTGTTCTATACTTCTTTTATATTTAAGTTTTGTTTTAGGTTCTTTATTTTTGAAATACAAAGTTAAAAGTGCTGTAGCGAAGATATCATCAGCATGAAATAATCCAGAATGAGTTAATAGATTTATAGTTTTTTTATTTTTCATATACTTATTTTGTATCTTCATTCCATACCTTAATAATAGCCACAAAAATACTCAATATTAATGGACCAAAAAGTACCCCTTCTGGACCGAATATAAATATACCCCCAATGATTGAGATCAAGATAAATAATGGATGTATCTTTATACCCCTGTTTATCATCTTTGGTCCTATAATATTATCTATCAAACCTACAGCCACAACACCCCATATTACTTGATACAACCAAACAAAACTATCTTTTGTAAAATACAAATAAACTGCAGCAGGTATCCAAACAGTAGGTGCACCAAGTCCTGGAATCAAAGCCATAAATCCAGCCAAAGTTCCAAAGAAAAATGGATTTGGTACTCCAAATATCCATAATCCAAATCCTGTAAATATACCTTGAATAATAGCTACAGTTAAAGAGCCAACGAGTATTGCATTGACCGATTGTTTTATTGATAAAAATATTTTATCATCA
This sequence comes from uncultured bacterium, assembly GCA_903933735.1. Taxonomy (GTDB): domain Bacteria; phylum Patescibacteriota; class Minisyncoccia; order Phycocordibacterales; family CAIZLB01; genus CAIZLB01. Next base: position 32,946 of record CAIZLB010000025.1, read on the forward strand.
CTCTCTTTTTTAAGTGGACTTATCAATCTATATAAATCTCCAAATTGTTTTCCATCTTTGAGAAAATAAAACATAGCAAATAAGAATAGGAATAGTTTTAGAGCAATATCAACAGTTCCTGAGAATATATTCCCTATATTATTCACAAAGAAACCTGATACTGATTCAGCGATCTTGTTAAAATTAAGATTTAGATCTGGAGATAAAGTACTTGAAAGAGTTTTTATCTTTTCTCCTATAAAATCAAGATTTATTCCTCCACCGGCAATATTTTGATATACAGCTTGAGTATCTATCACAACCTTACTTAAGAGAATGGTTACAGGAGTTATAATAATAAGAATAAATAAGATTATGGTGATAAATGAAGCTAGAGCATTGGATACCTTTTTTAACAAAAATAATCTAGATAAAAAACTGTTAATTCTTAGATATATCGGCTTTATCAAGGTTGCAAATATATAGGCAAGTACTAATACTATTATGAATTTGTATAGTATTAACAATGATAATATTCCGAATATTCCAACTAATATTGTAAAATATATGTTTTGTTTACTCATGATATGATTGTAACATAAATATTAATATACTATAATCAGCAAAATGCCTGAATTACCAGAAGTACAAACAACAGTCGATGGTATCAATATCGTCGCTAAAAATAAGAGAGTCGTAGATACATGGACAGATCTTAAGAGTCTAGCCCCGATGTTTTCAAATACCATAAAAAATCCTACGTATTTTAAAAATTTTAAAAATAAGATACAGGGAGCAAAAATAATAAAAGCTGAAAGAAGAGCTAAGAATATATTGATACATTTAGACAATAAAGAGACCATTTTAATACATATGAAGATGACAGGACATGTTATGTATGGAAAATATATTTATGATAAAAACAAAAATTCTTGGACTCCAGAAAAAGGTCAAACACTACTCGAAGATCCATATAATAGATTCATACATCTGGTCATAACCTTAGACAATGACAAACATCTAGTGTTAGCTGATACTAGAAAATTTGCAAAGGTTATATTGTTAAATGATGAGACCAGAAAAGAGATTGATTTACTTGGTCCAGAGCCTTTGCATGATGACTTTACATATGATGTATTTTTGAAAAATATTAATAGATGGCAAAATAAGTATATAAAGACCTCTCTTATGGATCAGAGATTGATATCAGGTATTGGAAATATTTATTCTGATGAGATTTTACATAAAGCACATGTATTGCCTGAAAGGATTATATCTTCATTGTCACCTATTGATCTAAGAAATATTTATAAAAATATAAAACCAATACTTTTACAAGGTATAGATTTTGGTGGCGATTCTACTAGCGATTATAGAAATATATATGGTGAACGTGGACAATTCCAGGTGAAGCATAAAGTTTACAGAAGAAAGGGTGAAAAATGTTTAAATAAAGGTTGTAAGGGTTTTATAGAGAGATCTGTATTAAATGGGAGATCCGCGCATTATTGTAGAGGATGTCAGAAATAAGGGATTTTTAGGCTTTATTTATAGGATTTATAGGCACTTGACTTTATAATAAGATAGTGCTATACTATAAGAGTATGAAAACTATTCACATCATTGTGTTTGCTATTGCGTTCCTGATCATGTTGGCCTATGGCTTCGGCGGCCTGGCATTCATGATAGTCGAGGGGGTCGGGTATGAACCAGACTTCATCACTCAGATCATAATAATTGTGGCCACCTTGGCGGCCGGAAACTCATTCTTCAGGCTTGCCATCAAACACGCCTGATCCACCAACCCCAACCCCCAACCACACCCCGTGGTCGCTATAAATGCGATCACGGTGGTTTTTTTTATTTGATTTACAAAAACTTGACTATTTTATATAAATGTAATATTATACTTTTGATTGAAGCGAACGGTTCTGTGAGCACTTACCTCCTTCGCAATGTCTGGCTCCTTAACCTTACCGGTAGTTGTTGTTTTATACCGGTTCCTCCTTCAATCCTCCCAGCCGATGCCTGTCATCGCCTGGGTGCTTTTTTTATTTAAAATACTTGACTTTTATGTGTATTGTGGTAAGATGTTAAGTGTTATGAACCAACAACAAATCAAAGAACGTATTGCTGAGATCAAACTCAGTCTCGCGCTGTGGATACTGATGACCGTCGTCGTCGTAGCCTTCCCTGTATTTTGCGCAGTCATCGGGTGCGCATTCCAAATCCGGGATGAACTGGACAAGTTCCCTTTACCCTACACAGTGAAGGTGGTTGCATTATTTTGCATCCCAGTGGCTATAGTCTTCGGGCTGATCGCTCGAAAGATTCAAAAAAGACTTGACGCAATCATGTTCAACAACTCGGAAGGTGAGGTGATCAAAAACCCCGCCTTCGTCCGCATCATCGGGAGAAAGGGGTGACCCTTCCCCAACCAACCCCAACCCCCAACCCATACCCTGGACCCCTCAAAGGTCCACGGGTGTGTTTTTTTATTTACATACCTTACACCCCATACAAAACCGCATCATTAACCAAAACATAATCCATAATCTCCTCATCTTTAAACCAATATTTTATTTCCTTCTCCGCATCATTAACATTACCTGAAGCATGCACTAGATTTCTAACTGCCCTATTATCATCAGTCGACAATTGATATGAATCCAAAACATAATCACCTCTTATAGTACCGACATCAGATGTCAAAGGTTCTGTATCTCCAGTTATTTTTCTAACAATATTTACAGCATGAGCACCTTGCCAAATCATGATTATAATAGGGCCTGAGGTCATGTATTTAATAAGTCTATCCAATACACTCTGTGCCATAATATTGACATCCGGACTTGGTGGAGTTATGCCTTTATCAATCAGACCTTTGATACTTTTTTCACCAACAAGTCTAAACCACTGGGGATCGAGATTATAATGACCATTGACAAGATCAATACCGGCATTCATCATTTTTAAACCAACAAGTTTCAATCCAACACGTTCATAACGAGATGTTATTTCTCCTATAAGATTTCTCTGTAAACCATCTGGTTTTATTATGACTAATGTTTTTTCTTGACTTGGATGTTGCATGTCTTGATTATAACATAGGCATTACTTCACCCCTACATAATCAGCTGTTAAAACCCATCTATCAGAGGCCTTACCAAAACTATCACATGTGGCCAAGGTCAATGTAGGTTTTTCACTTTCAAATTGTATCCATGAACTATATTTACTAACTCTCTTTACCTCTCTGGTTTTGTATATATACACTTCGGTTGCAGTTTTAACATATACCAAAGTTCCAGGTTTAACATTTTTCAAATTATTAAAAACTTGATACGCTTTATTTATCACAACCTTAAAAGTAGTACTGTGGCCAAAGATCAAAGTATTATTTGATCCAGGCATTCCAGACCCTGGATAATAAACAGCTCCTTTATTCAAAGCAGTGTCGAGAACTTCGACATTTGTAGAGTTTGGTGAATTGACTATTGTGTTTATTTTATAATCAGGTATTTCCAGAGATAGAGGTAATTCTTTTTTAACGATTATGTTTTTATTTATATTTTCAACATTAATAGTATTGTCGATGATGACCTCATTTGAATTATTTATAAAATAAACAATCTTAATTAAACCAGTTATTAATATAAAGAATAACAAAATGATTAGACCTATTTTGAACATCTGTTTTGCAATATCTTTTTCTATTTCTGTAAACAACATATATCTCTTAATTATATAATATATAAATACAAAACACATCAGCACATATGATTGCTGATACGTTCTGTGTTTATGTATTGAATTATTTTATGAACAGATTCTTGAGAGATTGGAAGAATCCGCCGGCAATGTTTTTCTCAAATTCTGGACGAATCTTATCTTGTATCTGATCTGGAATACCGGCATCTTTTAGTACTTTCTTTGCTTCATCTATCTTACCTTGTTTTCTAAGGTCTCGAGCCTGTTCAAAAGCGTTTTTCCACTCTTCTTTATTGGCTTTATTTTCTACTTTAACTATCTTTTGACTTATACCAGTAGGTATATCTGAAAGACCTGTGGTTTTAATTAAAGCTTTAGCTTCGTCTAATTTACCTTGTTTAATGAGGTCAGAAGCCTGTTTCAGTATCTCTTTTTGAGCAACAGTCAAATCTGGTCTGTCATTGATACATTTAATCAAAATAGGGTTAACCTTATTATCCTGCAATAACTTTATAGCTTCATCTTTTTTATCTTGCTTAAACAGGTTATAGGAATTGACCAATACAGCAAACTGATCTGTTGTGACCACTTCGTCTATATTTAAATCCTTAAGTGTAGTTATGAATAGATTGTAATTGTTATCTTTTAAAGCATTCTCGATAGCTGTCTTATTTGTATCCATGAGTGTCTGATTCTTGTTGACATAACCCCTTCTTACAGAAGAAGCGTATGCTATATTTGAATTATTTAAAAGGACAGCGGCCAGTATTATGCTTAGCATAATTATATTTTTATTTATTTTTCTCATGTTTGTTTTTTAGATTAATTTATAATGTTTATAATAATCAAAACACCTTCAACTATATATACGTTATCTATCTGTTATTTATTACAAAATCACAAACATCTTTCACTAAGATATTATTTCTGTTTATTTTGTTGATGTTTTTATTCGATGGATTTGGCTTAAATCTATTTCTATCCATATTAAATGGCATTATTTGACAAGCTGTGAAGTTGTTTTCATAATCGTATCTGCCGATTATTGATATAATCTGACTGTTTGATAATACATATCTAGAATTATCGAGTATATAGGTAATATCAACATTCCAGACATCATCTTGTATATCTCGTATCAAGACATATTTGTCATCAACAAACAATACCTCGCCCGATAATCTGCCGGACTTTGGATTAGTCCAATCAACAGCTCTCTCATTTTCAAATCTTTCTATAAGAATATTTCCATAAAATGTTTTTGACAAAATTATGCCCAAAAGAAAACTTATAGCCAAACTTATAGAACCTATGAATAGTACAGAATGTTTATACCCCCTGTCAGTCTTTTTAAATAAATAAAACATGAGCAATAAACTGATACCGAATAACAAAACCCAAATAATAGGAATATTTTCAATCAGAAACATATTATAAGAATCTGCAAAATAACCCCAGTTTTTAAAATCAATATATAATGTTTTCAGAAAGAAAAAAGCAAAAGCATAAGCTCCAAATATAGTAGTTAATGCAAGTAAAAACCAAACCAAAACTCTTCTAAGTAAGAATATATACCTAGATATCGGTTTCAGGTTTTCAGTTTTTATTTTTTGTATTATTTGATCGTTATTCATATAATTTTTGTTTTAAAAGTTTTTTAGCTCTATTTATTTTGACACCCACACTACTCGTCGATATTTTCAAGATATCTGATATCTCTTCATATGTTTTATCTTCAAAGAATTTCAATATAAGTATTTCTTGATAATCGGCAGATAGTTTTTGTATAGCCTTCTTAATCAAATCTAAATCCTCTCTATCTTGAAGTGTCTGATTGTCAATCTTATTATTTTCATCCTCCAATATATGAATCAATTTTGATTCATCAGCATCCAAGGATATACTTATGTGTTTTTTATTCTTACGATACCAATCAATCATATAATTATGAGTTATACGATAAATCCAAGATGAAAATACGAGTTTATCATCATAATCATTTATATTTCTATATATTTTAATAAACACATCTTGCAATATATCTTCCCTGTCATGACTACTTACACAAGTGCGCCTACTTATATATTTATCTAATTTACCCTTATACCTATCTATAACATAGGAAAGAGCCTCTGGATCTTTACGAACCAGTAAGACCAAATCGTTATCGGTTTTATCTTTTATATCTTGCACTATATTAACATTATACGCTTTTTATATAGAAAATATTACACATCAATTTATTTGACAAATCGATTCAAATCATATATAATATAGACACTATGAATAACACACTTCGTACTATAATACGTTTCGCTATAATATTAGTATTTTTAATATTATTAGTACTTTTAAGTATAGCCCTATTTAAGCTTATACCTAAAGGTATAAATCAATTAGCAGAGTCCACCTTGTCGATCACAAACAATGCAACGACAAGTAATTCTTCTACCACATTGATACACAAGGTGTCAGAAAATACATCTACAGCAACAACATCAGGTTTAAGTATAATATCGTCTGTACCTGTTGAAACAAAGACAAACACAATCACAAAAACCGTGTATGTAAATAGACCTATATATTACCCAGCAACAACACCAACAAGGACTGGTCTTAAAAATATAAAGGTTACAAAAACAGATTATTATACAAGTGGAGATATGATAATTGTTAGATATAAGATATTAAATGAACAAGATACAGCTACAGGAGCTTTCAGTATGCGTGTAGAAATGCCAGCTTTAAATTATAACGACAGAGTTAGATATATAAATGACATAAATCTAGGTGGTCAAAGTGCCTATGAAGTTGAAGCCCGTTTTAGTGGACTTAATACATCCGTTAATCCTGTTGTTAATATCTATGCTGATATAAATAATCAAGTTAATGAAACAGATGAAAATGACAACTTCCTTTCTGTAAGAATAAATACTGTAAATTATAATTATAATAATAATTACAACAATAACTGTAGCTACTATAATAATTGTAACAATAACAACTGTAACTATTATAATAATTGTTACGATAATAATTATCTATCACCTAACTTAACAATATCATCTATAGAAACTGGTAAGATGATCAATAATTCATTCAATCCTCAAGCAAACTTCGCTTATGGTGATAATGTGGCCTTAAGAGTTAGAGTTAGAAATACAGGTGATTCTTTTAGAAACAACTGGTCAACTCGTACATATTTCTATGACATGAACGGTGTATATAGAAGTGTTGTAACAGACAATGAATTACCATTGAACAGTAACGGAGAGGTTACTTTAATAATACAAACAAATAATCAAATAAATCGTGGTAATACTTTGTTCAACTTTAGTCTAGATACTAATAACAATGTGTATGAATCAAATGAAAATGATAATACAGCGAATGTGAGTGCTTGGGTTTATTAAGAAATCTTATAAAATAAAAAGCTAAAAAATCGCCCTGTTATGGGGCGGTTTTTTATGTGTAAAACTTATCCACAACTTTTATTTAGAAAATGTTTGACAGGTGAACTAGAGTTCACTATACTTATAAACATGACTAAACATAAAATAATAACAACAATAAACAAAGAAATTAACAAAATTAACGATGAGATAGATATGAAAATATTACAAGGACTTGCCTACAGGGCTGAAGCTAGACGTCACAAGATGCTTTTAAATAAACTAAGAAGTGAGGCTAGACCATCATGGCAATACAGACTTTCACGCATGGTTACATCTTTCTTGTTATAATGTAATATAACAATTATATTATGTTAGAAAACTACAAGAAAAAAATCATATCATTCTACGAGTCACACAGACGCATGCCTGGTTATGCAGAGATTATGAACCTAACAGGATTCAAATCTAAAAATGCTGTATACAAACTTATCAATAAACTCGTAGACTTAGGTGTGATATACAAAGATGCGCAAGGTAAGATAACACCAGCTTTTTTAAATGAGGAGGTTCCCTTTCTGGGTTATGTTGAGGCTGGATTACCTTCCCTTGCCGAAGAAGATCTTCTTGATACTATAGATCTTGATAAATATCTTTTACCTCACAAAGAGAACAGTTATATACTTGAGGTTAAAGGAGACTCTATGATAGATGAAGGTATTAAGGAGGGTGACTATGTTATCGTCGAGAAAAAATCAGATGCCAAAGATGGTGAGATAGTTATCGCTGAAGTTGATGGTGGTTATACTATGAAATTTTTCAAGAAAAAAGGAAATGTTATATTTCTCCGACCAGCCAATAAAGATTTTAAAGATATATATCCAACAGAGTCATTCTCTATCGTGGCGGTAGTTAAGGGGGTTATAAGGAAATATTAGATTTGACAGAAAAATAGAATCTGATAAACTATAAGTACAAATGGGTTATCCCAAACGTCAGGATCATAAAGGTCCGGCCAAATCATCTCCGAATAATATCAATTATTCGGTTTTGTATTTTTATAAAGTCTACTCTAGATATGTAACCAATATATTCATCTAGCCTTTTTGTATCTAAAACTCTTAATTGGGATATAATAGCAGACCTTTCTACTCCCTTGAGTAAAATATTTGTATAGTATTTATTGTCCTTAATCTTAGTACTTAAAGGTATACCCCAGAATATATTATTATTAAATTTTTTGAATATTAAAACAGGACGACGAAAATCATCACCTTTACCATTTTCTTCATCTCCAATATTTTCCCCTAAAGAACACCAGTAAACACGACATTCTTCAATGACTGTTTTTCTGTCTATCTTATCTATAATTATTTTTTCATAAATCCAATCTATAAATCTTTTTATCATCCATATATCATAAAACAATGCAGTTAAAATTTTCATAAAGAATATATAAAGATATGCAGAAGAAAAAATGAATAAATAAAAATCTTAGATTACAATTCTAGGGTTTTTATTTTTCCTAAGCGAATCAGTCCCCTCCATAACAAAAGTTATCTATTGGGAAGTTTTTTGAATCATTACCAAGACATGAAAGAATCTCATCATAGTTCCATCCTACAATATTATATTGTGTCTTAACTAATATTCCTGTTTTTGTATAACCCCTATCTTTATTATCCTGATAATAAACTGTATTTAATAATAAAACTTCAATAGGCGAACCTTTTGCAATAGTTGCTACATTTGATCCGTCATTATCGACGATATCAATATTTTTATTTGCCTTGGTTTTTAGTCCTATATAAACGTAAGGTTGTCTAACTTCAACTATCCTACCAGTATTTGTATCAATCTTGTATTTAGTATATGTGGGAAAAGATTCAAATGTAGATCCTGATGAATATATAAAACCATTCCCTGGAATTATCACTTTCCTCGGAGTTGACCCAACATTTATATAATCATTACCAGACTTTATAAAATACTCAAAATGAGGGTCACCACTAGGTCCGTCATTTAATTGTATATAGTACTCTGGACCATTAGATATGATCTTGGCGGTATAATCAGTAGTTACCTCTGGAGATGATTCACCTGTATCGAAACCACTGCTCATAAATACCTTTTTTTCTTTTTTAACAGTCCCTTCTTTTAAAGAAATAATTTCATCTGTTGCATATGTTGTCGTTGATGTAGATATAATTTCTTCTTGTTCTATATTTATATTTGTATCTATTTTACCAATATCTTCCTTATCTTTAGGTGTTTTAGGAAATGAAAAATATGCTATAACTGCGATGATTATTAATAATAAAATTGAAGTAATAAATTTTATTTTCATGATGTATTAATTTTAACATAGGTGTAATAGAAATCACATCAGAGCAATGCTTCGATGTGATTTTAAAATCTTAATATATCATTTTTTATATATCCAAATTCGCAGCTCTCGCATTTGACTGAATAAAACTCTTTCTTGAAGGAACATCAGTTCCCATGAGTACATCTATAACCCTATCTGTCTCAACAATATCATCTATTCTCACTTGTTTAAGAACACGCCTTGTTGGATCCATAGTTGTCTCACCCAACTCATCAGCATTCATTTCTCCGAGACCTTTATATCTTTGTATAAATGGTTTCTTTATTGATTTCGCTTTTGTATTTATTTCATCATCTTCCTCTTCTTCTGATTCAACCACCCCTTCTTCACCCTCTTCTGCTATAGGAGCATCAGCTTGTTCATATCCGATCTTTTTAAAATAAGCCTCCTTCTCTTCATCTGAATAATAGTATCCAACCTCCTTTCCATATTTGATCTTATAAAGTGGTGGTTGAGCAACATAGATAAATCCTCCTTCTATAAGTGGTTTAAAGTATCTATAGAACAAAGTTAATATCAAAGTTCTGATATGGGCACCATCAACGTCAGCATCGGTAGCGATGATGATCTTATGATATCGTAGTTTACTAATATCAAATACGTCACCTATAGCGGTACCTAAAGCTATAACCAAGTTTCTAACTTCTTGTGATGCAAGAATCTTATCAAGTCTCGCACGTTCTATGTTTAAAATCTTTCCACGTAGTGGCAACACAGCTTGAGTTTTTCTGTTTCTCCCTTGAACAGCTGTACCTCCCGCAGAGTCTCCCTCCACAATGAATAGTTCTGATTCTTCTGCTCTTCTACTTTGACAATCTGAAAGCTTTCCAGGCAAAGTCATACCTTCAAGGGCGCCTTTACGTAAGATAGAGTCTTTAGCAGCTTTAGCAGCCTTTCTAGCTCTTACAGCTAAAACCACTTTGCTTATAATCTGTTTTGCTTCATCTGGATTTTCCTCTAAGAATTCTGAAAATGCCTCACCGAATACATTTGAAGTTGCTGATTGAGCTTCTGTTGATCCAAGTTTTGCTTTTGTTTGTCCTTCAAACTGTATCTCTTGTAGCTTAACTGATACAACAGCACATAAACCCTCGAGAACATCATCACCTGTAAATGACTCATCTTCTTTTACAAGATTATTTTTCTTAGCATAAGTGTTAAGTGTACGAGTTAAAGCTGTTTTAAAACCTGTGATATGTGTACCTCCTTCAGAGTTATAGGTATTGTTTGCAAAAGCAACCAATCTTGTATTCATATCATCAACATATTGCAAAGCTATCTCAACACCGACATTTATACCCTCAGCACCTTTATCAGATGATGTATAATCTTTCTCAACATAAAAAACATTTTTATGTACAGTTTTAATATTTTGATTATAGAAAGAAACCAAAGATGAAAGTCCCCCTTCAAAATAGAAACTCATCGATGGGGCAATAATGTTCTCATCATATATGTAAACAGAATCATCAAGAAGTCTTTTGACCTCTTTATCATTCATACCTGACTCTCTCATATCTATGATGTTTACAGTTAAACCCTTAACAAGATATGCTTGTTGTCTTAGATGAGAGACTATTTTATGCCAATCATAGTTTATACCGTCCTTGAAAATAGTATCATCTGCCTTGAAAGTAACTATAGTTCCATGCAATTTTGATGTGCCAACTTTTTTAAGTGCATACTTTGGCTTTCCTATCTCATATTCTTGTATAAACTTAGAACCGTTCTGATGAACTTCAACACGCGTGTGTACCGACAGAGCATTTACAACTGAGGCACCTACACCATGAAGTCCTCCTGAAACTTTATAATCATCGCCACCAAACTTTCCTCCAGCATGCAAAACAGTCATAATAGTTTCTACGGCTGAAACTTTAGTCTTAGGATGAAGACCTGTTGGCATACCACGACCGTTATCGACTATTCTTATATAGCCATCAGGCAAAAGTGAGACTTCTACTCTGTTAGCATGACCGTTCATAGCCTCATCACGACAGTTGTCAAAAATCTCCCAAATAAGGTGATGCAATCCGTCTGGACCTGTAGTTCCAATATACATACCAGGACGCTTTCTGACGGGTTCTAGACCCTCTAGGACTTGTATTGAATCTGCATCATACTCTGTTTTTTTTGATTTTTTTTCTGCCATATGGACGATATTATATCATATTTTACAGGTTTTAGGATAGAGTTTTTAGGGGTTTTGTGGTGTGGGTTTTGGGGAAAATGGTACACCTTGATTTTACATATATACAGTGGTATAAATATCAGGTCTAACCTTAAAAACAGTATGAACAGCAACCACATCAACAAAGTATTGGGTATATTTATCGGTGCCGTCATCGGTGCTATCGTCGGCCACAAACTCATTCAATATGGTTTATGGCTTATGTTTGTAGCTCCAATTACAGGAGCACTTATTACAAGCTTCATGGTCGCTCCCAAAACGACCTGGAACATCATCAAGATTGCATGGAAGACCACTTGCGTGGAGATGCCGTGTGGAATCTGGGCGTTTGTGAATTCAGATCGATTTAAAAAAGCATTATTCAGATTAACCATTCTTCTGGTTGGTATCATGTTATCCATAATATTAACCTCAATATCAGTGATATTACTGATGTCGTTTAAGAATACTTCGGAATTATTATTCAACATATCGATGGCTATTATAATATTTTACGTAGCATTATCCTGGTCAATTTTAATTACTGGATTTTTTGATATAACAGAGGATGATACATACAAACTTCATTGGGGTGGGATTAAACTACTAATAAAGTATTGTAATGTTTTTGCTGCCATATTTTGGACCTCATGGCTAATTTTCAAAGGTCTGAGATATGTCTATAACAATCGTAAAAAATATTTGGACAAAATAATTTTAGGCTTCATGTACACCGTGAAATTCATTGCCAGATTTTTCACCCATCTGGAATCAGGTCTACGTACATACGGCCTGACCATCAGTGTGCTTTCAGCGGCCGTAGGTGCATTTATTGGCCAATTCTATAGTCAACCGTTATATGGCGGCTTGATTGGTGTCGTTACATACAGCATCATGCATCTTTCGATTTGGATCATTGCAGTTTGCGCTCGTGCTTTGCCGAAACGCATCCTTCAATAATCTCAACCCGTTTACTCACGCTGGACCTTCATCGGTCCGGCGCTTTTTCATTTATATCTAAAAACCATCGGTTTTAACCGGTGTGTACTTTTAAAGACAACGTCGTATTATGAATAATGCCCTTACTAAATAGTATGGGCATTATTCATTAAATATACACACATATGTCAATTAGAAAAACATACAGGCGTACAATACGTACTCTATCACACTGCTACTATGATTTAAAATACCACTTCGTGTGGATTCCAAAATACAGAGGTAAAGTATTAGACGACGAAA
>CAIZLB010000026.1 GCA_903933735.1 uncultured bacterium
AAAATATAAAATTTGAAATCGGTTTTATAATACGACCTTCGAGTTGATTATGATCAAAAGCAGGTAAGTTTAATTGATCAATCAATATATCTTCTGGATCAAATTCTCTTTTCATTTAATTATGACTTTATAAATATTTTGAGGTGATATTATGAGTTGTGCATAGATTATAGTGAAGGTTGATTTATTATCTTTGTCGACAGTCACAATCTTAGCGATAGATTTTAAACCATCTACAGTTCTGATATATACAGATGAATCTTTCTTAATATCTATACCAGGAGGAACCTTAGCTATCAACTGACCATAACCCAAACCTTCAAAAACATAAGATTGATAAAATTTATCAGCTTCTTTCACAACCTCGGTCTTAATAACGACATCACTACTTGTAGTAGCCTCTGATTCTGTACTAGTAGCTTCCTCAACAACAGGGATTTCTACAGGTTTTATAGTTAAATCACCCTGTTCTATCAGAAAATTATTTTTAAAGCCTGAATTAGAAAACAATCTTATATTAACAGTTGAAGGAGAATTTCCCATTGTTATACCTATAGGATTTTTTGTAAATAAATCATAAACATAGGCACCATCATTTATAATATTCTCTGACTGTTTAGCGATAAATTCATCGGTCTTTAAAAATACAGGGGCTATATCATAAACTGAAATGTCATTAGTAATATCGGATCTATTGTCAATATCATTGTCAATACCACTTATCTTACCTGAGACAAACCCATGTACAAAATATCTAGTTTGAGGAATTATGTAAATAACTATAATCAATAATATAGCTAATACAAAAAGTTTATATATCAGATTCTTATAATCAAATAGATCAAAACCTTGATTAGCTATTTTATAAGAATTTCTACGTCTATTTCCTAAACTTGTAATACTTCTACCACCTAGTTTGTTTTTCAAACTAGTGAAAGCATCATTTGATAGATATCTATTTTTTAATTTATCTCCTGATTGATAATTCATCTTCATTTTCAATTATTATATCTTTATAATTTTCTATATTGGCGGCAATGATACCTGCGCCACGGACAACTGCAGTCAATGGATCTGCTGAGACGACAACTTTTATACCGATGTATTCTGATAGGGCCTCATCCAATCCTTTTATAAGAGCCCCTCCTCCTGTCAAATATATACCGTGCTCCATAATATCAGATACAACTTCTGGTGGAGTTGACTCAAGAACTTCTTTTACGGATTCGAAAAGTGAATCGGCTGATATATGTATAGCATCATGTATATCTTCTTCTGTTACAACTATCTCTTTTGGTAAACCTGTAACAAGATCTCTTCCTCGAATCTTAGATTCCAGTGGTGGGTTTGAAGGGATTATATTTGATAATTGTATTTTCAATTGTTCCGCACTTTTTTCACCAACCAAAACTTTATATTCATTTCTTATATACGCTATGATGTCGGTGTTAAATCTATCCCCTGCTACTTTTAGATTCTTTCCTCGAACTATACCACTTAAAGATATGATGGCTATATCTGCTGTACCTCCGCCTATATCTATAATCATATTTCCCTCAGCTTCTTTTATAGGTAAACCTATACCGATAGCAGCGGCTATAGGCTCTTCTATGATAAACACACGTCTAGAACCAGCATTGTAAGCAGCATCTCGCACAGCACGTCTTTCTACGTTTGTAACACCATAAGGAACACCGATAACAACTGATTGGAGTGATGATATCTTTAGTATTTCCAGGGTCTTTCTGATGAAATAGGCCAACATCTCTTCCGTAACCTCAAAGTCAGATATGACACCGTCAACAAGTGGTCTTATGGCAGATATATGACTAGGAGTTTTTCCGAGCATAATCTTAGCTTGATTACCTACCGCTACCACCTGATTTGTCTTTTGATTGATGGCCACAACTGAAGGTTCGTCAATAATAACACCCTTACCGTCAACATATACCAGAGTATTTGCAGTACCTAGATCTATACCAACACTAAAACCTTTGCTTTTGGTGTTTAAAGGTATATTTTTAGAAAATGATTTGAAAAGATTTAATGCCATATTTTACCCCATAATAGCATAGATTAGGGTAAATAAAAACGCATAAAAAAAGATCACCTTTGCTAAAGATGATTCTCTTTTTCGTTATAGTTTAATTATTCGGTTACGCTAATTCTGTAGGTTCGTTAATCTTAAGATTTAATCTTGAATTATTTTTCATACCAAAAACCCTAAGTAATGTTCTTATAGCTTTTGCTGTAGAACCTTCACGACCGATAATCTTACCCATATCGTTTTTATTGACTTCCAATGTTAATAATACCCCCATCTCATCTACTGTTCTGACTACTTTAATACTTTCCTGATCTTCGACAAGAGGTTTTATTATGTTGGTTAAGAATGCTATATCGTCCATATATTTATTTTGATTTACTGGTTAATTGATAATAGATACATTATAAACAAAAAACAGCTCAATGTATAGTGCTGTTTTTTGTTATTGTTGATTATTTCTTAGGTTCAGCTTTTTTAACAGGAGTCTTTTTAGGTAAAACGTTTTTCTTTTTACCTTCCAATATACCAGCATCAACAAACAAGTTGTGTACTGTAGGAGATACCTGAGCACCATTCTTAATAAAAGCTTTGATCTTATCAGCCTTAAATGACTCTTTATCCATAGTCTTTTTACGAAAATCAACAGATCCTAATATCTCAATAGCTTTACCGCTTTTAGCAGCATACTTTGAGTTTATTAAAACTAGTCTATATGATGAGTCGTTTTTTCTTCCAACTCTTTGTAGTCTTATGTTTAACATAGAGGATAATATAGCATAAAGTTTTATTAGAGGCAAATGTTAATAAGGGGTGTTTTGTTGTAAAATTGAGATATTATGATAAATTTCCACCCAGAATTTGAGAAGAAAGGGACTACAGAGCCTCTTACTATAGAAGAAGAAAAAGAGTTACTAATACAGCAGACAAAGGAAGGCATAACAACACGTATAACCTTGAAAAAACAATTGGAAGAAACTGGAGATAAATCTCCTAAAACATTAGACATGCTCAAAGAGATAGAGGCTGAATTAGAGATATATAGACAATATATGGAATATTTTAAGAAAATGGAATAAATTTGATTTAAAGTTTATATATGTTATAATACTTTTAAATGAAATAGGCCCCATCGTCTATCGGTTAGGACAGCAGGTTTTCAATCTGTTAAGCGGAGTTCGACTCTCCGTGGGGTCATGGTAAGAAAAAGCTTCACTACCAAGTGAGGCTTTTTCTGTAGGTGATTTCAAGCAATGTGCCGACGCACATTGCGGCGGAGAGTCGAAAAGCTTTACCTTATTTTTGAGGACCTTTGGTCCGAGAAAATGGTAAAGGTATACTGAAGCTGTAAGCTTCGACTCTCCGTGGAGTCACAAGGTTTTTCTCTAGAGTTTTTAAAGGGTTTTTGTATACCACACAGAGTGTTCAAAACTCTGATATAATTAAATTAACTATGAATCCACAATCCATACAAGATAAAGTCTTACTCATCATATCGGAAATACTTGGAGTACCTTTGAATAAAGTTTTTCTTCTATCAAATCTGTCTGCAGATTTAGATGCTGATGAATTTGATATAATTGAAATAGTTAGAGAACTTGAGGGGGAATTCGATATAGTATTCACAGATGAAGATATTGAAAAAATCAAAAGTGTTTTTGGCTTTATTCAAGTAACCGAAAGAGAATTAAAAATTAAATCAGGGGTACAAAATAGCTAATAGTCTACCCAATTCCTGAATAGATATTTCAATATAGTATCGACATTCTAAAAGTTCTGAGAGCTTTGAGCGAAGTGAAAAATTTTTGGGACCAAGCAGACAAACTGCTTTGCCTGCGGCGGAGAGTCGAAAAGCTTTTCTATGTTTTGAGAATTCGTAGAATTCGACAAAACGAGAAAAGGTATACTGAAGCTGTAAGCTTCGACTCTCCGTGGGGTCACCATTTAGAGAGTGCTCGAGAAGCATCAACATAATATCTCCTCAATCTTGCATAGCTTATAATTTCTTTTGTTAAGTGATATTATTGTTTAATGGAACATAAAATAGCAAAATCATTTGGTGTCATTCCTTTGTTCAGGGATATAAAAGGGTATAGAATTCTAATTATTCAAAACAGTAGAAGTAGGTGTTGGGGTCTTCCAAAAGGTACACCTGAAGATAATGAGACACCGATACGGACCGCGATCAGAGAACTACAAGAAGAGACTGGTATAGAAGAGAAAGATATACAAATTCAGAAGGATCCGGTTTTTCTCGAACAGTATTCCTTTACACATACACAGGATGAAATTGTATATGACAAAACAAACACTTACTATATAGGTTTTGTTGACACCATGACTGTTGGTGAAGATCTCGATGAAATCAGTGTTGCAGAATGGGTATCCCTAGAAGAAGCAAAAGAAAAACTCACTCATAAAGAAATCATCAGAGTCGTGGAAGAACTTGAAACGTATTTAAATACTAAACCAAACTAACGCTCGAGAAAGGTCGTTACAGTAGACTAGAGACATTAAAAATAACCTCACAGGATCAAGAACCAAAAGGTTCTATTTCGAGAAGGCTCACCATGAGAAAAAGCTTCACTTAAATAGTGAAGCTTTTTCTGTAGATCAACCCCAACCCCCTACCTCACATTAACCAATACACTATTACTCTTAACGAACTCATTCCTTGCATCAAGTGCATTTATATAAAAATTATATTTCCCAGGTTTCAAACGATGAGACGGAATATCGAGATAATTCACATCAAATGTCACTGTTGTACCATTCACCACCTGACCAAATTTATAAAGAGGCTGACCATTATTATCATTACCATACCCTGTTGAATAATATTCTGAAGTAGATCCAACTGGTACAAATATTATATTTCCAGATGTTCCAAAATCTGCACCTGTGACAGTTATCTTATCAGACAATGACACATCAACTGAACTCACGCTATCAATCCTCGTGTTTGTATCTGATTGATATTTTACTTTAAACGGTTCACTCTTTACCGATACAAGCCCTCGACTCAACTTAATCTGAAGAGGATACATAGAATCATCAGAGTTTAAATTATATGGAACAACCCATTCAAACTTTCCATCTTTACCTGGAACATTTTTTGCAATATTTTGGGTAACCACTCCCCCTGCCAATAAATCAATATCAACAGTTGTAAGATTTGTCGGTTTCCATCTGATGGTATATGCCCTGAGTTTTGTTAACACTTCATTTTTTGTCGGAGCTGTGATTGTTATAGTTTCAAAAATAGTTGAAGTCAGATTTATCTTTTCAGTTATTGTACAATACGCCTTGGCACCTATTTCACACAATTCAAGATTATATAGTCCATCAGGTATCTTTGTACCTGTAGAAGTAAGACCTACTTTCCATGAAAACTTTCCTCGAAAACCTTGAGCGTTCGTAGTTATTGTATAAATCTTTTTCGGATTCGTTACCGAAATCAACTTAAGACTTGCAGAAGCAAAAAGTGGGGGTGTTATATTCCAAGAGATATCTATTTTTTCATTTCTCTTAATTGTACTTCCTGTAGTTGGACTATAGACATATCCCGCCCAAGTATCATAACTATCATTCAAACTTTCAGGACAATGCAAAGCAGAAACCATAAAATCATCAACGGTATTTATATTTTTCTTATATGTGTACGAATGGATTTTAGCATATAATGCCATAGCGTTTCTAGTATTTATATCAAACTTACCATTTGGCTTTACTTTTAGATACCCTGTAAAATACAGAATGTTTTGTAATCTTGTAATTTGTCCATTGGTTGTTTTATCTGTATCCCCGAACTTAAGACCTGAGGTAAATTGCCCACAATACTGAGATCCGACGACCTCAGCCGTAGCTTGTCCAGTTTTTTCAATAGCTTTTACGTTATTAATAGGAGATAAAAACAAACAAATAGCAATGATTGTGATAATTTTATTCATTGAATAAGTATACCCTTTTTTGAGAAAAATACTATAATCTATTTATCCTTCAACTTACTAAACATATCAATCAATTTATCCAACTTCGCATTCGCTGAACTCAATTCCCTCTTCAACTCCGCAATCTTAACCTCAGCTGACGGTGCGTATGTTGAACTCAAAGGATTTAAAGGTTGCACAAAATTATGAGGTGTATTAAATATA
Organism: uncultured bacterium; assembly: GCA_903933735.1. Lineage (GTDB taxonomy): Bacteria > Patescibacteriota > Minisyncoccia > Phycocordibacterales > CAIZLB01 > CAIZLB01. Next base: position 6,199 of record CAIZLB010000026.1, read on the forward strand.
GTCTTATCTTTTCTCTTCACATAATCACTAGGAGCCACTTCTTTTGTATGTCTAAAACAAACATCACAAAATACTGGTTTCTTACCATTTGGCTTAAACGGTACATCACATGGTTTATGACATGTGTCACATATAGTCTTAAAGACTTCATCATGAGTAATTTTTTTTCTAGATTTATCCATTTTCATATTTCTGACTATATCATAAATCATTGACATAATCTATGAAATTATCCTATAATTATCTCATGCAAACAGCACCAATACCAAACAATGAAGAACAAAGATTAGAGGCGGTTCACAAACTTGCTATCTTAGATACAGGACCCGAGGAACGTTTTGACAAGCTTACAAGAGAAGCTGTTGAAAAATTACAGGTTCCAATGTCTATGGTCAGCATATTAGATTCTAATAGAGAGTGGTTCAAATCATGTGTTGGTTTTAAATCCTTAACAAATCTGCATAAAGAAGAGACAGAGGGTGATAGAAGTGTTTCTTTTTGTGGACATGCTCTATTAGCTAAAGAGATATTTATAATAGAAGATACTTTACAAGATGAAAGATTTAAAGATAACCCTTTAGTCATAGGTTATCCTTTTATAAGATTTTATGCCGGTATAGCCTTACATGAATACGGTACAAATCATGCCATAGGAGTATTTTGTATAAAAGATACAAAGCCTAGAGTTTTAAGTCTGGTGGAGATGGACATTATATTAGATTTAGCAAAAAGAGCTGAGAAAGAATTAAATTCTACTCAAAAATCTTAAAAAGTTTTCATTGTATCTATATCAGCTTGATAATCTTTGATTATCTCTACGGCAAAGTTATATGAATCATCTATAGCAGGATGAGATGTTGTTACAGTTAGACCATCTTGAGTATTAGAACTGGCCTTTCTAACTTTATCTATCAACTTTATATAGTCCTTAGCGTCACTTATAGTTTTATTGTGATGATTTATCATCTCTTTAACATAAGCCTTTGCCAATATATCACCCTTAATGTCTGTCATATCTTTCATAACATTCTTATATGTCGATGAGGCTATATTGTACTCACCGCCAAGATATTGAATATACAAACCTTTCATCTGAGATACTCTGAAAGAATCTCTGTCTGCAATATTTGCAGATAATATTCTAAACTTGGATTCTGTTATATCCAAATCACTCATAACTTTTGTAGATATCTGGGCAGACTCATCATTTTGCGGGATCATTTTATCTAATAAATTCTTAACCATAGCGGCTGTATTTTTAGAATCATCTATATTTGTAAGTTTTTTATCGGAATAGTTTTTATATAGTATAAAACCTAAGGCTATTAATACTAATAATGTTATTGTTATTATCATCTTTTTCATGTATTATATTATATCATAAAGGCTGGGGTGGCGGAATGGTAGACGCACGCGACTCAAAATCGCGCAGGGCAACCTAGTGAGAGTTCAAGTCTCTCTCCCAGCACTAGATTAGTACTATACTTTAAGATTAAAAAAAGCGAAGCTTTTTTGAGACTTGAAAGGGTTTTGTGTATTTTCGAGAACCTGTAGGGTTTGAGAAAATACAAAACCCCTACTGGTCCTGTAAGGACCAAGTCTCTCTCCCAGCACTATATTGGTATTTTTTCGCTTACTTAAACCAACCTTTAAACCAGTTCCAGAATCCTTCTTTCTTAGTCTCAATCTTTTGTGTCTCTAAAACCTCAATGATAAGTGGAATACCCTTGTCATCTTGATTTAATATATATCGTCCAGCTTTATTTGAAGCCTTATAGTTTAAAGATTTGTTATTTGTCTGGTTAATAATTATGATATTTTGACCTCCTGTTATTTTAACAAGTTGAGCCAATGATTTTGACTTATCATTATAAGTTAAATAAGTAGAAAGACTAATATTGTTAAACTTAACAACAAATAACTCATTGGTATTCTTAATTATCTCTGAAGTTAATTTAATTGGATTCAGACTTAATTTTACTAAATCTTGTTGTTTATTTATATTAATACCATTCGAATACAAATAATCTTCCAACAATGATTTTGTATTTAATGTCTTTGATTTTGAATTATCAACAAAGCGGTACATATTTGTTAGCAAAATAGATGTCAACTGTTCAAAATATAGATAAGGGACGGTTTTAAAATTAGTAAATATAGCAGGGATAACAGTATTACCAAGATTTGTAGTTTTAAAATCCGAGCTAAAAGGATTAAATTTCTTTATATCCCTATATATAAAAGGATCTATTATGTTATTTAACATATTGAATAATACATTACTACTACCGGCAGGTTGGGTTTTGTTTGTAGAGTTTCTAGACAAAGCATCTGCGGCTGATATATCATCATTTGCATTGTGTGGTGGTATATAACCAGCACCGATTGTAGTGGTTTGACCACTTGATCCTGGTTGCCTGTTGTTTGAATCAGAACAACCTGTTTGATTTGAGAGACCACCAGCATTTGTTACAAGACCGTATGATGAATTGATGATGTTAACTAGACCACCATTACCACCATTACCACAAGATAATGAATTACCTCCATTTGTGATTATAACATCACTTGAATTATTACTTCTAGAATTTGTGATGGAGATATTTCCCCCATTACCACCGTCTAGATTAGCATTACCCCCTTTGGTTGTAACAGATGATGTTGTTGAGGTAGCGATAGTTATATTTCCTCCATTTCCCCCATTACCATTATTATTATCTCCGCCTATCGATGATGTTGTTCCTGTTATGTTTATATTTGAGATGTCTATATTAAAACCATTAGTACCTGAACTTGTGGCGTTGGCTATGACATCACCATGTATAGTAAAGTTTCCTCCCCTTATCTCTGTATCAACTGTGATGTGACAATCGTTAGTTATATCATTTGATAAATAATAGTATGGGCGAGTTGCTTCATCAAGAAGATCTGTACCACATGAGGTGTAGATTGGGACAGTGTTGTCATATGTAAATGTGATTCCAGTTGTTTCTGTTAAATTTTCACCTACTTTACCACGAAGATAAAGTGTATACGATATTAAATCACCTTCAGTATCACGAGATACTGGACGAGCAATATCAGAGCCGTCTTTAGAACAGTCAACTGTTGTTGTACTTGCAAAGTTGTTATACGAATATTCACAAATAGTTGATGTATCCCAGTCAACACTTGGCATCCACTTTATATTTTCTCCTGCAGTTGGTGTTGTTATGATAATTTTCGGAACAACATGAGCTCCTCCATTTACATTTGGATTTTCTGTAAATAAACCACCGTTAAATGCTTTAAATATATTTGTAGTCAAATCATAGGTTGCTCCGATAACACCATCCCATAGACTGACAACCACACCTTCTGCAATTATAACCCAATCGTTTCTTCTGCCTTCAGTAAGAAAATTACGTGTGGTTGTCACTGATTCTGTAAACTTGCGGATTAATGTCCCCGTAACCGTACCAAGATTATCAGTAACATTACCGATGAATGTAGTACTACTTGCTATGATATTTCCATCAATTGAATTTGTAGATGTAGAAAAGAATGTGACATTATCAGTGACATTTATACTGATATGATTTTCAGATTCTCTTTCAAAAGTCACAGCAGAAGCATAAGCTGGGGTTGTGGTAGTAGCAATATCACTATACACATGAACTATATCACCTCGTCCAGGAATATCTCCAGACGATGTTGAAAATGAATCGCTAGTCCACCAGTTTAGAGGATTATTCCAGTTTCCGTCGTTAGTATCTTTGTCATTAAAATAGAAAGCAGGGTAATTATGATATGTTTTTGTTCCATTAACTATTCCTCCAAAAGGTCTTGGTGTTGGATAATATATATCAACATTACCGGTAACAATTCCGGAGTTGACCGATGAAGCTGTAAAAATAGCGTCTCCATAAACTGATCCTATATTAGTTGTAGTGCCAGCAAATAAAGCATCGCCTGTGACATTTCCAAGATTATCAGTGTTATTAAATATCCAAGTATAAATTGTATTACCCAATAAATCAAAAGATAGTCCGTTCACTATTCCATTGGCATATCCTGTTTGATCAACAACAGCTCCATTTACAGCAATCAGATCTGAATATGCAAAGGTAGAGTTACCTGTAATTATTCCAGCCTCACCGTTATATTGTCCATCATTGAAAATATTTGTATTTGCAATTCCATTATTGATACCAATAGAACCTAAATTATTAGTAATGATTCCATTGTTTGTATTAATAATTCCACTTAAACCATTTGTGGTTGTGGTACCATTGTTGGTTATAATTGAGGAGTTATTGATTGAGACAACTCCAGTATTTGTATTTGTAGCAAGTGTAGAATTATTTATTGCGATTACACCACTATTTGTTGTGATTGTAGAATTATTGATACCGACAATTCCAATGTATGAGTTTGTTGTTATTGTACCGTCATTGGTTGCAATAATTGTATTATTCTCTCCAACTATAGTCCCAGAAGGTATTATCGATATAGTTGCAGGTCCATTTATTTTGTTAAATATTGTAGACCCTAAAACTTGTTGGGTTGTACTGCTGAAACTAACAGCTCCACCCCGGGCATTAAACAATCCTGTATTATTCCAATTTCCAGCAAGAGAAATACCGTAGTTTGATGCGGTGACATCAAGTGTTCCAGTTGCAATTGTTAGATTATTGGAAATAGTAGTTGTCGCGGGTAGATTAAATATAGTTCCTGATTTATTTAAAATCAAGTTTTTGTAAATAGTATTTAGAAGCGTAACAGGAGAATCATCAGATTGTCCGATGTAGGTTATAGTTGAACCAGTACCTGATGTGAAAGTTCCTGAGTTTGTAAATGTTGTTCCGCCTAGGTTGAGTGTTCCGTTGTTGGTGAGGGTGGTACCTGCTCCAATCGTCATGGCTGTGCCGGTTCCTTGTATAGTTAGGGTTTGTCCGGAGTTTATTGTGAGCTTTCCTTTTTTACTACCGACTAGAGTTAAACTTCCGACAGAAGTATCAGTGACAAGAGAAGAAATAGTAGTTTCAATGCCAGCGTTAGTGTTGGCATTATTATTGTTTATAATTAAATCTCCTTTTCCAGGACCCTGTGCTGTGGTTTGCTTGTAAATAGTGCCAGCAGCACTTGCTAATCCCGAACAGCCCAACAGACCACCGTACGCCGTGATAGTTGAGGAATTGAAATTACTGAAATCAGCATTAGATCCAGTAAGAATTAAAGCTATACGACCTCCTGCACCAGAGCTGTGACAACCATCTGGCGAATTAGATCGGAGTGTACCTGAACCAGCTATAGTCGCTGTTGTAATATAGATACTTCCCCCACTAGAGTCATTAGCACCATTTGCAGTTATGGTTCCATTAATTGTCGTTAGACCAGTTGACAGCAAACTAATTGATCCACCTCCCCTAGTGTAGCCACCCCCACTTCCTAAATTAACTGGTGTTGTGATAGAACCGTAAGTATTACCGCCACTAGGTGCACTTTTTCCACCGTAAGATCCTGAATAACCAGGTCCAGAATTATTATATCCTTTAAGGTCAGCATTAATCGTTCCGCCTGCATTCACAGTAAGATTTCCTATAATAGAGAGATTAATTCTATTAACCTCTGTTGTTTCGTTTTCGACATGCGTAATATTACCTGTCGAGGCAACAGTCAAATCTCCTTCATGCCCCATGATTCCATCAAGAAAATGTCCAGCGGGAGTACCTAAAACAAGAGTATAATTTGCAATAGTGTTCCCCAAGGTCACATTATCAGGCATATAATATTTTGGAGCACCTGAGGAGACGGTTTTTGGAAATATTGTAATAAATGCTTTTGCTCTATTTGCATCAGGGAGACTTAAATTAAGAGTATTGATATTAAGTGTATCATCACTATTTACGCACAGATTACCATTTCTCTTAATGACAACTTGGGAGAACTGATTTACATTAACTGCAGTGGGCATCAGGGTACACAATCTTGTTAATGTACTAATATTATTGTTGTCGATTATTAATGTACCAGAACCAGGAACTGCATGCTGATCACCAGTCTCCATATAGACAGTACCAGCGGAACTATTGTCTCCCGAAGTAACACTTCCACCGTATGCAGTTATAGTAGATGAAGAGAAATTAGCAAAATCAGCACCAGCTCCAGTAAGTATAACTGACACACGTCCACCCCCACCAGCTTGATAATAGCCAGATCCTCCATTAGCTCGAAGTACACCAGATCCACCTATTGTATTTGATATAATATAGATACTACCACCACTAGAATTGCTTGAACCGATGGAACTTACAATACCATTAATTGTAGTGAGGCCAGCGACAGACACGAGCGCAGATCCCCCGCCAGCAGATTCAGTGCCTCCACTTCCTAAATTTACAGGTATTGTAATAGAACCATATGTATTACCGCCCAATGAACTTTTTCCACCATAAGCTCCAGGATAACCTGTACCATTATAAGCAGAATAACCCTTCAAATCTACATTAATTGTTCCGCCCGAATCTACTATAAGATTTCCTCCAACAGCCAAATTCAATCTATGTACCTCGCCTGCGGCGGTTGTTGTATTTGCAGTATGTGTCAAAACTCCACCTCCATAAATACGGACATCGCCATTAACAATAAGCTTCTTGGTCGTGTCATTTCCATTTGACATCGTTAAAGTACTAGTACTTATTGACAAACTATTTATCGTCACAGCTGTTGTAACATCTATGGTTGGCAAACTTACAGCAGTATTGTCAATCACCACATCACTAGTAGAATCCGGAACTCCACTTGGACTCCAGTTTCCAGCTGTTGACCAAGATGTAGTCGTACCAATCCAACGCTTTGTATTATATACCCAGTTTGTATTTCTTAAATTATTAACCGAATTGCTAGCATACATCTTGGCAATAGAATTTGAATCTTGAGCTCCAACATAATTAACCACAGTGACAGCTCCAGTTGTATTTAAATTCCAAGGAACACCGGGAATACTTGAGACTAAGTTAAGAAGCTGACCTGCTATTCCATTTAAAGTTAATGCGTGAGTAATAGTCTGTGTAGTACTTGCAACAAAAGTTAAAGTACTTGAAGATGTAACTGATTTTACTAAATCATAAAAAGTGTTGGAATCAGATATTGTTTGATTGGTTCCGTTTAATGTAACTGTACCTGCCCTTGGGTTAAAACCTGATGTTCCAAATGGATTTGCCCAATTTCCTGCCAAAGTCAATCCAAAGTTTGAAGTAGTAACATCCAGTGTACCAGTTGCAATTGTTAAATTATTGGCGATGGTAGTTGTTGCGGGTAAATTAAAGGTTGTTCCAAATTTGTTGATAGTTAGATTTTTGTAAGCAGTATTTAAAAGCGTGACAGGAGAATTATCAGATTGGCCAGTGTATGTGATCGTTGAACTTGTTCCAGATGTTAGAGTTCCTGTTCTTATGAAGGTTGTTCCACCTAAGTTGAGAGTTCCGTTATTTGTTAACGTTGTTCCAGAACCAATTGTCATGGTTGTGCCAGTTCCTTGTATTGTTAATGATCGCCCAGAATCAATTGTTAGTTTTCCAGCCTTACTTCCAACAATGGTGACGCCGCCGACTGTAGTGCCCGTTACAAGGGAGGAGATGGCAGTGTCAATCCCTAGAGATGTAGCATTATTATTATTATTAATAATCAAATCTCCCCCACCAGCACCTTGCGCAGTGGTTTGTTTGTATATGGTACCAGCTGCGCCATAACCCCCCGATGATCCACCATAAGCCGTTATAACGGCTGAACTAAAGCTGCTAAAATCTGCATTTTCTCCCGTGAGTACAAGGCTAATACGTCCACCACTGGAATTTGTATACCATCCTCCATTAGACTGCAGTGTTCCGCCCCCACCAATCATCGATGTAGTAATATAGATACTTCCACCAGTTCCGCGTTGAGCTCCTCCAGTACTTATACTTCCACTAATTGTAGTAAGCCCTGCTACAGATAGAATTACCGCACCACCACCAGAACCATTATCCGAACTTCCAATATTTACAGGTGTTGTTATGGAACCATAAGTTACACCGATAGAGATTCCTCGTCCACCATAACTGGCTCCTCCGCTTTGAAAACCAGGTCCATTATAATTTTGATACCCTTTTCCATCCACATTAATATTTCCTCCTGAATTAACTGTCAAATTCCCACCAACAGACAAATTTAGTCTATGTGTCTCAGCAACGTTATTACTTGTATGTGTCAAATTTCCTGCACTATAAATAATCACATCCCCAGTAACATTAAGCTTCTTGGTTGTTGCATTTCCATTTGACATTACAAGAGTTGAGCTAGTGCCTACAGATAGACTTGCTACAGTAATAGCGGTTGCGACATCAATAGTGACAGTATGTCCTGTCCTTATCTCTACACTATCGACGATCTGAGGAACAGTTCCATTACAATTTGTCCAGGTAGCAATAGATGACCACGCTCCTGTTGCATTGGATTGACAAGAAAATATCGGATCAACAATGTAATCAATATCAACATCACCTACAATTTTCAAATCAAAAGTGTCG
>CAIZLB010000027.1 GCA_903933735.1 uncultured bacterium
ATATTTATGTCTATAATATATGACTTATCCACATATAATTTGACACGTAAAATATAAGATTGTTAATTAGATTTGACATTTAATACTAAGACTGCTAATATGTATATCGTAACCAGCACAGGAAAAGCTAGGTAGCCTATCCACGTGAAGACGTAAGGGTGCTCGGAAACAATCAACCAGAAAGGGGGTATCTCATGGGCGACTCCGACTAAAATCGGGCCATATCCTGTCCCGGGCCTTCCCATAGGGCCCCGGACAGGATGGAACTCGAAAGAGGTCTGTCGATACCGAATGAACAGTTGATTTAAACAAAAAAAAACAATAACAACATTGAAATTACAACTACTAACCAGAAAGGAGGATCCCATGGGAGACTTCGGAGAATGAACTAATTCTCAACACGGTCACACACTGACTGAGGTTGATAATCACAAAAGGGGTTCGGCGACACACGTTTGCCGGACCCCGATTTTTTTATTTATATTTTTCTATTTTTTATCAATAAGGTAATTGATAATACTTTTTAAAGTCTCTGCCAAATCTTTATTTTTTATAAATACAGTAGTTGGATTTGATTTAAGATTTGATATTCTAACTTCATCCCCTATCACGTTTATATCACAATGTATTGGATATTTTTTTTCATCCAATCTAACACGTTGAGACATGGAGTCTGCCTTAGCATCACCTGCAGAACTTACATAAATTGATTTCGATTTTAATTTCTTAATATCTTTTCTTAATTTAAAAAACTTTTCCCTTTCTTTTTCATTAAACATCTCATTTAACAAATCTTTTGAATATATAGAGTAACTTATACCGTCTATTGGATTATTGTTATATATTTCTTCTATGGCACTTAATGCCCCTTGTTTTCCTTCATAAACCTTAACTATAGGTTTTTCACCTGATTCCCTCTGAACAGTTTTTAGTTTTGGTATAAGATCTTTTACCCTTTCTGATTTTTCTTCAAATAAAACCTTTTGCCTCTCCACAAATGTGGCTAGTCTTTCAGGACCTTCGGCAGAAAATCTAATCTTCTTGTCTATTTTAGATTCAAAAACTAAGCCTTTAGCCATCAAAGATTCTAGTATAGGATAAATAGTTGTTCTATTTATGTTAGTTTTTTTTGCTAAATCTATCACAGAATCATTGTCGACAGACAATAAAGCTAGATAGACAGCTGATTCTTTATCGTTAAGACCGAGGTCTTGTAATTCTTTTTCGAACATATGTTTATGATTATATAGATAAATATAGGGTTTAACAAGTAATAAAATTTGAGTGTATATTTCTATACACTCTGTTTGAGGTTAATTATCCATCACCCCGTTGATCAGACATACGTTCCCTATATTTCATTTCTCTATTGAATCATGTAAAAAATTAATCTATTTCTTAACCCATAGCAGCCAATCATGTTCACCAAGAGGTTCATCAAAGTATTCAATAAGTCCTAAAGCTCGCGAACATCCTGAGTACCTAGATCCATACCAACATAAAGCTAGAGCAAATAATGGTCCAAAATCAATAACATCACCACATAATATTATTCTACCTCTTTTTTGACCATCCCAAACATGTCTGGGGTTAGATGACTCTTCTCTCATATACATAACAATGAAGTGGAGAAACTCAGTCATATATGGAGCCCTATATCCATTTGGAATCTCAACCCTTTTGAGCTTTGTATTTTTTTCAGCAGGGAGTAATTTAACCTCTATTGAAGTTTGTCTCAAAAATTCTAGATGAGAATTTTTCCGATAAGAAGTAGCCTTGATTAGATGTTCTGGAGTAATTCTACTATCAACATGTCCATAGCCTACATCATAAATTAGCCCTTTGACCGATAACATGTTCTCAATATATATTTTTACGTCTACTTGTTCAGTGTTCATACGATTTAGATTATATGTAAAAAATAAAATAATATAAGTAATGTTATGTCAATATGTAACTCATTTTATAAAAATACAAAATAAACCTTTAGAATAAAGGAATTAACTTTTTCAACTTGAAACAAAAAGTTACAGTATTTGGAATATGAATTATCTATATATACAAAGGTATATTTGATATAGCTATAAAAGCTGTTACGTATTGACATATATAGATATGTATTATTTTCTAATACAATATATGATTCAACAAGCTAGGAAAAAAGTAAAAACCTAGCAGCACCAACACAACACACAACATGACAAACACCACCATGAAAACACTGAGCAAACTCCGCTTCTTCCTATTCCAAGTCATCTGCCTATACGCGTTTGGAATGTTCTCGATAATCGTAGTTCCTGCAACCATGTTTATTTGCGGAAATTATAACGCTGTAGGTTATTCCGAAGATAATCCAAATGAATACGGCACAGCGATAATGATAATAACACTTTGGCTAATAAGCTTGATTGCAAACCTCGTATTACCTCATGTAAAAAAATACTTGGTTTATGAAGAGAAGAAAATAGAACCGGGTACATGGCATAGTCAATATACAGATCCAAAATAGTGGTAAATCCACACAAGGTTAAGGGTTCCTTTAAAAACCCCTCTGTCCGAGAGTGAGCACTCTCGCTGATGATGGATCAAAAGATCCGAAACAGGAACAGCACCTAAACAACACAACACAACACCATGACACCCGTATTCCCCACTTGGACTAAAGTCATCTTAGGAACAGGATCTAAGACCTTGGAAGATTTTCAAAGAGACCTGCGAGATGCAGGAAGAGAACACAGAGATATAAACGAAAGCTGTGTTATACCGATCTTCAGATCATCTAAATTCATCATGCTTACAGAGAGAATAGAGGTCTCTATAGTTAAAGTGGAGCCTAAAGACCTGGGCTTCAAAGGTCATTGGGTGGATAAAGAAGATTTACCCGAATTTTTCGAAAGGGCTTTTGATTGTGGATTAGAAATATGCCCCATAGAAACTGGTCCTCAGATATATGTACAGGCCGGTGATTTACCTGAGTGGTTAACCATAGCCATGGAACCAATAAAGATACGAGATTACGGACGAGTCGTGTTCGACATAACACATAGACCACCCCAAAGAGAATACTACGAAGGATATAGCAGGGATGAGAAACCGTTGGATGATGGTCCGATCGTAGATTACGGTGGCCCATTACTGACGATAGAAGGTTATTACAAAAACTACCGTCGTGGTACTTCAACAAATCACCCCTTCGCTTTCATCAAAAAGTGATTGTATCAGGTTAAGGGTTAACCTTTAAAAACCCTACTGTCCGGGAGTGAGTACTCTCGCTGATGATGGATCAAAAGATCCGAAACAGGAACAGCACCTAAACAACACAACACACAACACCATGAAAGAATTCGTTTGCAAAATCGTTAGTATCCTTGAAGATTCTGATGCCTTCACCAATAAAAAAGAAGGTAAGATTAAGGTGGAATTGAAATCAGCATATCTGATCTTTGCTGAAATATTCGGACTCAATCCTGATATTGAAATCAGAGGAATGAGAAGTGGCCTCGGTGGACTTTGCGGGGCTAATCCTAATTCCTATCTTATTACCTCAGTTAAAGGTGAGATGTTTAAAATTTGGCTTACGCGAAAATACAGAGAACCACAACAGGTACAAATCACAATGCCGGCAAAATTCAATAATGTTGAAAAAATGCTTACTGATGAATTAAAAAAGGTTGGTATAGAAGTAACCTCCTGCTCTGAAAAAGAAACTCAACAAATAATTAAGGAATATAGATATCAGAGTCGTAAATTTGAGTCGCATTAATGAAAGCGCAGTCTAAAAGTTCAGGGTCACCTTTTAAAAACCCTAGCTGTCACAAGATGTGTATCTTGTCTGATGAGTCAAAAATGACGAAACAGTATAATATGATATAATCAAAAACATGAATCAAGCAAAACTTTTAGAAAAAATTGGTTTAAATAAAAATGAAAGTATTATTTACCTTGCCCTATTGGACCTTGGACCATCTAATATCACCACAATATCTGAAAAAACCAGTATACATCGTCCTCTTGTATATAAAGCCTTACCGAGCTTACTTGAGAAAAAACTCATAAGCCAAACTCAAAAAGATAAAACCATCATGTATATGGCCGAGGCTCCAAACAGACTTGAGTCAATCTTTGATGATTTAAAATATCAATTCTTCGAATTACTTCCCGATCTTGAAGATACATATGCAAGTAATAACAAGAAACCAACTATCAAGTTCATGGAAGGAAAAGATGGAACAAAAAGAGTTTTCGACGATGTGGTTCGTAGTCTTAAAAAAGGAGATACGTTTTATAGATATAGTTCCAACATAGATGGTAATGAAAAAAGAGATAAATACATACCAAGAACATATAAACAAATACGTGATAATAAAAAACTTGAGAGAATGGTTATAACGAATGGTCAAACTGCAAAAAACAAAGAGAAAAGAATAGATAGATTTATAAAAATAATGCCGGAAGATTTTGGTAATTTTGATTATAATATTACACAGATTATATATGGCGATAGAGTAGCTTTTATAGATTATAACTCTGAGACAGCTTTAGTTATAGAGAGTAAGGTTATTGCTGATTTTCAAGAGCATATATTCAAGATGCTGTATAAAAAATTGGGGTAAATTTTTTAATAAAATAAAGGTATATCGCTTGGAGATATACCTGTTAACCTTCATTGCCCACTTACATTATCGGGCGGCCAGGAATCTGAACTGGAAAAATTTGTTTGCTACTTCCACTATATTTTTTCTGTCTTTGGCAGGGACTTTAGTGGAGACTTTCTTTTTTGCTTTTTTGGTGGTAGTGGCGCTCATGGTTGTTTTGGTTCGGGTTACATCTTAAATTATAAAACATATTGTAAATAATATTAATATAGATCTTAAATATGTAACCCAATTATCGTAAACAAAAAATAAGCCATACAACAGGGCTTATTCTTATAATTATATTTGTAACTTTTTATTTCAAACTTTATTTATCAAATCTTTTTTTTGTAAACGTGAAAGTTTTTTGATCTCACATTCTCTTTTCATGGCCATACTTTTACTCTCGAATTCTTCACTGTATACGAGTTTAACTGGACGGCGCATAGATGTGTATTTTGCACCAGTTTTAAGTGTGTTGTGTGTCAGCACTCTCTTATCCAGATCTGTGGTCCACCCTGTGTAGAGAGTGCTGTCGGAGCATTGGAGTATGTAGGTGTAGTATTTCATATTAGATTTATGTTATTCATTTTGATTAGAGACTTTAGAGAGATTATAGCAATTATTAACTGCTAATTCATCTATTTATTAAAATCCTAAAAACCCACCTCAAATAGAGATAGATTTTATAAAACGCAGGTTTTGTGATCAAAACCTGCTATAATAAATTATTTCTTATCTTTAATAAAAATCCAGTAGCTAAAACAAAGAGCATCTTCATCTTCTGATTCATCAAAATCACCAGATGTTACACCCAATAACTCAACATCTTCATAACCAGACCAGCTATATATGCATCGTGGATGTACATATAGGATAGAATTATTTACAGACTCCATCCCTATATTCCAATACTCACTATCTTTACTTTTTGGTTTTTGTAACAAAAGCCTGATCCCAACCTCTGGAGGACAGGGCAACAAACCCTTTTTCCTGGCTTTTGCCAATATATCAGAATATTCAATTACAGCTTCATCATAATCATAATTACGACCAAAAAGATTGCGTATATCAACCTTGACTAGAGTTACAATTTCTTTTTTTGGCGAAATTGAAGATAAAAGTATTTTAGTATTCTTTTCTTCTCGTTTACGACTCTCTTCTTCACCCCACCCTCTGTCAATAAAGATATCTTTTTCTTTAGCTAAAGTTATTAGCTGTTTTAATTCCTCTTCGTTTGCACCTACTTCAATCGTTTTCCAGGTTCTCATTTTTTATTTTATTGTTTATATTTGTGTAAAAGTCCTAGTTTCTGACCTCATTATATATATACATCAATACATATTTCTAGAAGAGTCAATTTAACTCAAAACAATTTACCTAAGATAAAACAGCCTTCACCCTCCTCACACCCTGACTCACAGCCTCTTCTTTTTGTATTTTAAAGACTCCAAGCTCTGAAGTATTCTTAACATGAGGGCCGCCACAGAACTCCTTAGAGAAAGCATCCTCTAGGGTTTCACCGATATAATAAACATTGACATTGTCTCCATATTTATCAGCAAAGAAATGAAGCGCCCCTGATTCTATAGCCTCATCCTTAGGTAAAACAACCATATTCACAGGTAAAGCCTCTTTAATCTTTTCATTTACAATATCCTCAACTTTTTGTTTTTCCTCATCGGTCATCTTTCTGTCAAATGCAAAGTCAAATCTTAGTCTTTCAGTCGTGATATTCGAACCTTTTTGAGAAACTTGTTCACCTAAAACCATACGCAAAGCCTGATGCAATAAATGTGTAGCTGTGTGATATCTAAGCTCAACTTCACCATCACCCCCAAGCCCACCTTTAAACTTCTTTTCGGCACCGGCTCTTGAATTATCTTGATGTTGTTTAAATAATTGATCAAATTCAACTCTGTTTATAGTCATTTTATTTTCACCAGCTAACTCCTCTATCATCTCTATAGGAAAACCATATGATTCAAAAAGAGTAAAGACTTTTTGTGAATCTATACTTTCTTTTTCTTCTTTTTTATTTTGTTCGACTATCTTATTAAATTCTTTTATACCCTGAGTTAAAGCCTTTCTAAACTTTTTCTCTTCTGTACTAATAGCAACTTTTATAGTCTCTTTTTGGCGAGCAATATTTTCATAGATATCTTTATAATAATCAGTAAATATATCAGCTAACATATACAGAGAGTTAGGAGCAAGACCCAATAGATCTGCATGTCGAAGAGCGCGTCTTACAAGGCGACGTAATATATATCCTTGATCTGTATTTGAAAATTCAACACCGTCAGATAAGAGTATTATGGCAGTTCTAGCATGATCAGCTATGATACGTGCAGATTTAACCTTTTCAAACTCAGCTATGTTCTTGTTTGTTATCAAAGACTCTATCTTGTCTAAGGCTGGCTTAAAGATATCTGTATCATAAACAGAAGAAACGCCTTGTATCATCATCACTATTCTTTCAAAACCTGATCCTGTGTCTACGTTTTTATTTTTAAGTTTATCTATAATCTTTCCATCTTTCTTTAAATATTCCATGAATACATCATTCCAAACCTCAACAACTTCCCCTCTATCATCAGCTTTAATATAATCATCAAAATCTAAACCTTCAGTGTATTTTCCTGCGACATCGTAAAACATCTCAGTGTCCGGTCCGCAAGGACCATTGTCTCCAGCTGACCACCAATTATTTTTCTTTGGTAAAAAATATATACGATTTGTTGATATTCCATTTTTCTCAAATATACTTTTCCATACAGATGCAGACTCTTCATCTTTAGATGCATCTTCATCACCTTCAAAACAAGTTACATAAAGTCTATTAGGGTCTAGTCCAAAACCTTTTTCTTTATCAGTTAATAATTCATAAGACCATTCTATTGCTTCTTTTTTAAAATAATCTCCCAATGACCAATTACCCATCATTTCAAAAAAAGTAAGATGTCTATTGTCACCAACTTCTTCTATATCTATAGTTCTGATACATTTTTGTATAGAACAAAGTCTTTTACCTTCAGGATGAGTTTCGCCAAGTAGATATGGAACCAAAGGTTGCATACCAGCAATGTTGAAAAGAACTGATGAATCATTTTCAGGTAATACAGAAGCTGAGGGCAGTATCTTATGCCCTCTTTCTTTAAAAAAATTTAAAAACCTTTGTCTTATCTCATGTGAACTATGTTCTATCATAATTTTGATATTATACCTTATTTCTTAAGACTGAACAAGATGAAGATGTATGTAATATTTTTAAAGTATTGACAAATACAATAAGGCGTATATTATAAAAAATGTATGAATACTGACGATAAAGCTGGAGAGTTACCGATTGTTATCACACCATTAAAGACTATCTTAGGTATCATTCAAGAAGAACATAGAAAAAGGCATCTAGCCCAACAAGATAGTTGCGAACTAGAATTCAACAGGGCCATCGAAGTCGGTCTTGCTAGGATTAAAAAACTCCTCGATACTCCCGATATTCCGATTCCTTATTATTTAGACGAGGATAGACTAATGGCATTAATCGAAAGATATAGGCTTACAGGCTGGACTATGTACCTTATCACAGAGGATGCTAAGAACCGGTATCTCCGGTTCACTCCGGTCATGGACTATCAGTGTACAGTTTTTAGACCGTCGTGATGACGGCTTGACTCAGGACTTTAGCTCGGACCCGCCTTTCTTGTATTGGTGGGCTCGGGCTTTTTTTTGTTGACAACAGATGTTAATTTGATAACATATATACATAGCAAGTTAGACCCTCGAAGAAGGACTGTCGTCAGGTGGTTCACAAAAAGTTCTTTGAGGGCTTTGCTTTTCATGGAAAATATCCTTTATTTCCTATCAAAATTTTCATCTGTTCTATTGCAACATTATTTAGTTTAATAAGTCTATCTTTTTGACTTAATCCTGATTTTATATATTCAGAATTTAAAACTTCTAGATTTGATAAACATATAAGTTGAATCACACTTACATAATCTCTTATATTGCCGACCTTGTTTTTATTTTGTAATTTCCGGTCTTTAGCTGTCATACAAAATAAAGATACATTTAAAACATCAGCTTCGTTGGCATAAATGATATTTGAATCTTCTACCGATAGTTTGTTTGGAATTATTATATTTTCTTTTATCGAATTAGTGTGAATTTTATAATTAATCTTAGTTAAAGATCTTTTTACATTCCAGTCTAGATTTTTTCTTTCATTTTCTTCGTTTTTTAAACGCTGAAATTCTTTTATTAGGTAGAGTTTAAATTCCGGAGATAGCCAAGTTGCAAACTCAAAAGCTATATCTTTATGTGCAAAAGTGCCTCCATAACGACCTGGCGAAGATTTTATACCCATAGCATTAGTTAGATTTATCCATCTTGACGAAGAAATAATAAAACTGTACGTACCTGCATTATTTTTAATGTTATTGAATTCAATAACATTAAAATCTGGATTATGTAGTTGCTCCCAAATACCCATAAATTGTATGGAATATCGAGTAGAAATCCAATTAGCTATTATAACCCCAGTGAGTTCAGGATCTTTATATTTAGCCATATCAGTAAGTGATATATAGTCATCATCTTTATTTGATAAATTAATAGATATTGTTTGATTATTTATTATTATTTTCTTCATCCAACAATTCTAACAAAACATACATAAAATTTTCTTAAAGAAATAATAAAGAAAAACCTCTAAAACATCGCCTCCACCTCCCTCAAATCCTTCTCAATCTTCTCCAATCCTTTCTTGAAAAAGTCGGGACGAGATGTATCTATACCTATAGTCTTAAACGTATCCTCAGGTGACATAGATCCCCCAGTCTTTAAGAATATTTTTATTTTCTCTGAAAACTTTTTATCCTTTTTATATTCTTCATATAAGGCATTGGCTATGATCTGACCATACGCATATGTATAAACATAAAAGAAAGATCTAAAGTGACTTATGTAGACATAAGCATAACCATCATCAGGAACAACTTGAAGTGCATCGCCGACATATGATCGTCTACAATCAGCAAACATTGAGGCTAACTCTTCACGAGATACAAAACCTTTTTCTCTTATAGCCTTATGAATATTTTTTTCATATTGAAAATAAGCAATCTGAGCAAATATTGTAAAAATGTTATGTTGTACCTTATTGATTAGTAAATCTTTCTTCTCTTCTGGACTTGCCACTTTCAAAAGATTATCAAATAAAACATTTTCAAAAAAAGTTGAAGCGACTTCAGCTACTGATATAGTATAACCTTCATATATAGTGCCTTGAGTCTTAGCAAGATCAGAATGTATAGCATGACCCATCTCATGAGCCAAAGTTGATACATCTGATAATTTATCAGCATAATTTAACATCACATATGTTGGAACCTCTGTATTAGGTGAACAAAAAGCACCTGTTCTTTTTCCTAGTTTTGGATACACATCTATTTGACCAGAAGCAAGATAGGACTCAAAGATATCAGAAAATTCTTTATCTATCTCTAAAAATGATTCAGAAACCATCTTGCAAGCATCTTTAAAATCAATCTTTTTCCCGCCAGTTTTAGCAGTTGAAACACTAGTACCCAAGTCTGCCATAGTTATATTTTTATCATCACTTTTTTCTTTTTTGTTTAGAACACGAGCTTTTAGTTTGAAGAAATCATGTGATATATGATTATTTTTAGTTACTATGTCTACAAGACCCTCTATTGATTTTAAATCATTTTCATAACCCATGATTGTAGCCTCATAAGGTTTTGTAAAACCACGAAGCTCATCATCTATTCTTTTGTTTTGTATCACAGCATTGAGTTCACCCTCTGCTACAAAAGATATTTCTTTATATTTTTCCATAACAGCTTTATGTAACACTCTTCTGTCTTTACGAGGAAGATCAGCTTTTATACTCATAGCCTCAGATAAAGACATATCTTTATTTTTAAACTTAACCGTTTGCTGATTGATATATCTATCATTCATCTCTTCCCAAGCAGTATGTGCAACTTGAGCTTTATCAGTTAATATTTTCTCTTCATTTTCAGACAATGTATGTTTTCCTTGATCAAATAAAACTTTAAGATAATAATGATATTTTTTTAAAGCTTTATCATTTAGATATTTAACTTGAGTTTTTGTTTCTACCTTTGAGATAACTAAAGTGAAAAATAATATGTGCTTATAAGATTTTAGATAATCATTAGAAAGTTTAGTTAGTTTAGCTTGTATATCATTGTTTGAACTGTTCAAAGCTTGTTGTAAACCGAGATACCATAAGGGCTTAGAGGATGTATTTTTTGATAAAATATTATAATCATTCAAAGCTTCAAGTAATGATTTTGAACTTTTGATAAACTTTCTATCTTCATATTTTTTAGCAAAGGCTTTAAATAATTTGTCTATATTTTTGATATCTAATTCTATCTTTTTGTCGTCTATATCTTTATATAATTTGGAAAAATTCCAAGTGGTTTTTATATTTGTCATATTGGCTGATTTTAACATATTTTTATTTCCTTGACATGGTATTTGACACTATACATATAATATTGTAATATTTTGACAGCACTTTAATCATTATGAACACCACCGAAAAACTGCTTTGTCTCCCACTGTCTAAAAGTGTATGGCCGGAAGGACGTATTGGTCCGTGGCAACTTCAAGATGGGTATAGGATTGTTAAGAAGGCTGTTGAACTGGCCAATGATAAGAAATCCGACGGTACACTACTTCTTACAGCAACTAAACCCAAGGATTCTATTAAAAGTGAATTAGATTATATGTTTGAGGTGACTGCCATTGAAGATTTAAAATCAAGCCATCTCTATGTTACATCAAAGTGTTTTGACACCCCCTCGCAGATAGATTATGCTATCAAACTTGCAGATTTATCAGGTTATGGGAAGTTATTAATCTTATGCTCCCCATTACACTATCTCAGAGTCAAATGGATTGTGGCGAGAATACCCATAGATTCTGATTTGAAAATATCATGTAAAGTGGTCTTCGGAATACCCAGACCGAAAGAAGTTGTCACTGATATCATTTTGACTTTCATATATCCGATAATCGATACATTAGGTCTTGATACATGGTTCCGATCTTGGACGGAAAAGAGAAGATTAGACGGGTTACTTTAACACACAGAACAGGGTTCAAACCCCTGTTTTTTTATTTATATATCTATACAAATATAGTAAACTTATAGACATGAAAATAATATCCTGGAATGTAAACGGACTTCGCTCAATCTGGCGTAAAGGCGAATTACAAAATCTCATAAAAAAACACAAACCTGATATATTGGGTTTACAAGAAACAAAATCAACTATAGAGCAGCTAGACGATGATACAAAAGATCATATGGGCTATTATACCTATTTTGAATCAGCTACTATGAGAAAAGGATATTCAGGTGTAGCTATATATTCCAAAGAACAGGCTTTGAAAGTTACAGGTACTTTGGGGGATAAAAATTTTATAGATGATGAAGGTCGTACGATTATTGCAGAGTATAAAGATTTTTATTTTATAAATTGTTATTTTCCAAATGGCGGAAAATCACAAGAACATTTTCAATATAAACTTGATTATTATGATAAGTTTTTAAGACTGGCAAAAAAGTTAGAGAAAAATAAACCTGTGATATTCTTAGGTGATATAAATGCAACAGTTGCTGATATAGATCTTGCTCGTCCAAAAGAAAATAAAGGACAACTTGGTTGTACAGATGATGAAAGAAATAGACTTGCTAAGTACTGCATAGATTTTATAGATACATATAGAGATAAATATCCAACAAAACAAGAATATACTTGGTGGGATATGAAGACAAGGAGCCGAGATAGAAATGTAGGTTGGCGTGTTGATTATATTTTTATAAGTAAAAGTTTGAAAGATAAAATTAAGAGCATAAAAATATTGGGTGATGTTATAGGTTCTGATCATTGTCCGGTGATGTTGGAGATAGATAAATGAAATCCGCTGTACGGGGGTACAGCGGAGGTTTGAAATCATGTCTTATCTCATCAAATCAAGAGCATCGATTCACAGCTTTACCTTCATTGGTGAGCATGTTATGAATCGCAACACCTATATTGGAACCCTTACCAGTGTAAGTCTCATCGAAGGCAACACAGCTTGGGTAATGATAGCCTTAGCCTTGCCTGTATTGGTGAGCATATTATGAATCGCAGCACCGATATTGTAGCCCTCACCAGTATAAGCGACATCGAACGCAACACCACTGGAAGAATGACGACCTTTCGGACGGCCAATGATAGAAATACACCAAGATGAATCACCTAGGGGAGGTTTTGCTTTATAAGTGTGACCATAACGCTCATAAATCTCGGGTTCTTTAGTTTTATTTGCCAAAAACCTACGTCTAATATAGAGTGGTGGCTCAATGACCATAAACTCAACTGTCTGATAACGAGCCACAAACAGCCCGTTTTCGAAGTGGATCTCGAATTCTTCACCGAATCTAACAATCCTATCGAGGTGACAACTAACATCTAGTTGGCCGGTAAGGTGGCGAGGTTTCTTTACACCATAGACGTACTTATAAGGTCTATGACCTCGAGCATAATCCTCATTAGCATTTTCCAACGCACCTAACACCTCTACACTCTCACCATAGGCTTTGAGCTCCCCATCCTTTTGAATATTGATAACACGCAATCCGTTACCTAAGGAAAAGCCAATAAGTCGGTACCCATTCTTCAGCGCTTGTTCGATAGACCCAAGTCTTAACTTTTGCTCTGGGGTTTTTGGCCCTTTTTTCGTTTTCATAAATTTGATTTGTAATTGTTCTCGACATAAGAACCTTATCAAAAAAGACTATCTAAATCAACCTAGTATCATAAGCCCAATGAAGCAAAGCTTGTCTTTGTTTCTTTCGACAATCTATATCATGTGACTTACAATTATTCTGTATTTGAGTTATATGCCTTCTCATAGCTTTCCACCTCTTGATCTGCCTCTTATCCTCATCTATCAGTCTCCTGCCCATATAATAACGACAATACCACTCAAACCACCCTCTTGGATCATCTTTATGTATCCAACCTTTTTCTCTCCAGATCTTTAGAGATTGACTGGCATTTATTTTAAAATAATTCAAAGAAGCATCATGTTTCTTCACACCCTTATCTGCAAACTTAGCTTTTTCAAACCAATCTTTAGGAAATTCTTTTACACAATCTCGCATATAAACACCACCAAAAACACCAAGACTCAACATCTCTTTTGGAGTCAATTGTGGTTTAAATTCTTTATCGAAATTTTTACCAATATCTTCTGTAAGATAATATTGATATCCTTTTTGCATTTTATTATTTACTATGACTTTCTTTTTCATATATTTATATTAAATACTTTTTCACTACTTGTCGCCCCTTTTATTAATTCTATATTTGATTTTGCAGTATCAAAATATTTAGCCAAGGCCTTTATCACCGCCTCATTTGCCTTTCCATCTTCAGGAACTTCTTTAATCCAAACTTTATACATATCCATCTTGTCATCCAAAAAATCAAAACCCTCTTGAGGAATTTTCTCAACTTTTTCTTCTTTTGAATATGGTTTGGCTTTAACGATGATTTTCATATATTATTTATCAAAAATATTGACTAAATAATCATCTATTTTTCTTTGATCTAGATTATAGAAATAAATATTATCCTGATGAAGTTGTGTAGCCAAGTCAATACCGACAAAACGCCAATGCCACGGTTCATAGGCATAATATGCATTACTTTTTGGATATGAAAGTATAAAACCATACTTATGAGCATTATTTTGTAACCATTCATACTCTTTTGTTTTATCAAATGTCATTGATACACTACCAATAGAAGGTATAGTGAGATCAACAGTTGTTCCAAGTTGATGCTCAGAATAACCTTGCTCGGCCACAAATCTATTAGCCGTATTTGAACCATAAGTAACTTTATTTTTAGCCTTAAGATTTACCTGAGAATCAAATGATCTATAAGCTGATATAATAAGAGGATTCAAACCTTCTTTTCTGGCATCATCTATCATAGATAATAGAAAATAAATAACATCAACATGTAATTTGTATTCTACTTTTTTATTAAATATATAATCACTTGATATGTTACCAATCTCTCTTGGTGTATAATTTTCATTTAAAAAATAAATCTTAGAATATTTTTGTAAAAGCTTAGGATCAGATCTGGTAAGTTTGTCTAAAGATATGAGTTTTTCTTCAAGTGTTTTGTTTTTCAAACCCTCTTCTTGCATCACCTTTGAAAGAGTCGTGTAAAGATCATTAAAGGCCAATGTTGAGGATGCTGCTATGTCTTTTAACTTATAAAATTCTTTTAAATATGTTTGATTTTGAGTTTCTAACTCATCTGTCTTTTTTATAAGAATATCTTTATTATATTCCAAATAGAC
Source organism: uncultured bacterium (assembly GCA_903933735.1). GTDB lineage: Bacteria > Patescibacteriota > Minisyncoccia > Phycocordibacterales > CAIZLB01 > CAIZLB01. Next base: position 15,069 of record CAIZLB010000027.1, read on the forward strand.
TATATATGAAATCAATACTATAAAAACCAGAACAGTGATAATTGTATATATTATTGATTTGGGTTTTTGATCCATAGAGTTCATTTTAGCATGATATAAGCTTTATTATAAATTATTGACAATGATTTTTATATAGTATATCATTCAAGTATGCATTTGAATGAATTAGCAAAATTACTTAAAATAACCGGTGATGAAAGTAGATTAAAAATACTTTGTGTCATTTTTGATAAAAACAAAATATGTGTATCTGATATAGCTTCAGATGTAAATATGAGTATAGCGACCGTCTCTCATCACCTACAAGTTATGTCCAAAGAAAACCTTATTACCCCACTTCGTGATGGTAAAAAGATATGTTATCAGCTTGTTAAAAATTCATTTGTGAATGATCTTAAAAAATTTGTATGTAAATACAAATAATTATTAATAAATACTAAAAAAATAATAAAAAATATGAAAAATCACAACGTTATAGTTTATTCAACCACAACCTGTCCATATTGTGTATATGCAAAGAATTATTTTACAGACAATAATATATCTTTTAAAGATATAAATGTATCAACAGATCATAAAGGAGCAGAGGAAATGATAAATAAAAGTGGACAAAGGGGTGTCCCTGTCATAGATATCGATGGTCATATAATAGTCGGTTTTCAACCTGAATTATTCGATAAAATATTAAATCAATAAAAAACATATGAAAATAATAAAAAATATAGGTACAGTAGACAAGATATTTAGATTAATAATTTCTGAAATATTATTAATAATAGCAATATTTTGGACATCAGGGATATTGGCAATAATTTTATATATATTAGCTTTTGCATTAATAATAACTTCCATATTTAGTTTTTGTGGATTATATAAAATATTAAAAATAAATACCTGTAATATCAATAAAAAACTAATATCTAAAAAGATTTTAACGTTCTCTCTTGTTTTAATGGTCATGTTAGCTATTTTTGGTGTTTATTTTAGTATATTCTTCACTAAGAAATTTTTCTTAGAGGATTATACAAAGATGAATCAATATTATAAACAGACTCTTTTTTACACAGGACAAGATGATCGCGAAAAATCTATAGAAAACTATAATAATCTAGTTTTAAACTATGAAATATTTTATAAAAAATATTCTGACTATCATCCTTACACAATATCAATGGATAAAAATTTCAATAATGATATAGGTAAAGTTAGATTGACGATTTTAGCATTGAAAGACAGTGTATTAAGCGGTAATCTACCATCAGTACACCAAGATTTTGAAACAATACGCCCAATATTTCAAGATATACTGAAAAGAAACAATTTTTCATTACTTGCAATATCACTTGTGGACTTTCATGATGCTATGGAAAAGATAATAACTGCAGCTGATGAAAAAGATGCAAATACTTTAATATCAGTCTATCCAGAAGTTGATCTAAAGCTAAGAGAAGTGGAAAGCATAGTTAATGATACAGAAATACAAAACATACGATCAAAACTTAATGAAGTATTTTCCCTAGCTCAATCAGGTAAAGTGGATCTATTGTCTGATAAGGCCGCTGAATTAAAAAGCGCTTTTGTCAAAGTGTATCTCAAAAGAGGATAGGATTATAATGCATCAGGACTAACCCCTTTACTTTTCTTATACCAAATAATAATTGGAATCAACAATACAATGCCACTAATCAAGATGAGTGGTGTGTTTAAAACTATACCTCCAAAATAATAGATAATAAAACCAAGCGGTGCCGTTACTATAATAGTCGCAAATAGATATGTAGAAGCTTTTATTTTGGTTAAGCCGGCAACATAGTTGATAATATCAAAAAAAGGACTTGAAATAAATCTCAAACTTATCAATGCCCAAAATTTTTCTTTTTCTGATAGTTCATCTTCCCATTCATGTATCTTTTTTATAGAAATAAACTTACCAAGTAGAGGTTCTCTAAACTTTCGACCTATATAAAAAGAAATCATTGAGGCTGTAACGACAGCTATCTCTGCCAATATAAAACCATAAAACCAACCAAAGACGGCGATACCTATGACATCTATCAGAAGTCCTGGTATCGGTGGAATAACTATAGGTAAAATACGAACAATGATAAATATTATCGGTGCAATGATAGGATAATCAAGAAGTATATTTTGTAGCGTTTGGAGCATGTATCTATTGTATCAAAAATATAGAAGCTATACCCATAAACACCCCCACTATTTGAAGATTAGTTAAGGGTTCGTGAAAATAAAAATAAGTAAAGACAACCAGGATAATAGTATTAAACAGTATCTGTATCAATCCAGCAGAAACTATGTTTATACTATGTCTATAACTTTCAACTAAAAGCATTGATCCTACGATGTATAAAAATAAACCGACAAAGTATATAGGAGTGTGCATACTTAAACCTTTTTCGGTCCAGGTTCGAAAGAATATATCTCCGGCCGTTAGAACGACGCCACTTAAGAATAATATTATTATGGGGAGTATATGCATTTGGTTTATATTATATAAAATTAATTCAGTCTCGACTAGTAAAAAGTGCAGATGTTCACTTGAAACAAATGCACTATTGACATAACTGTTGACAATTTCATATTTTATTTTGTTCTTTGAATATGACGGTAACTAAAGTTGAAGAAATCGGACTACCCATCACTCTCTCTATTTCCACCATCTTTAAATCGTTATAGGGTAATCATTTGGAGTATTGATCATACCCTTTAGAATATGACGAATATCATCTCCTCTATTCAAATTGTCTCTGAGATTATATTTTAAAGCTAATACAGCTTGAGATGTACAATCTTCATCTTCTATACCCAAAACATCTCTTAATCGATCAATGAATTTTGAGTTAGGTACATGACCGTCGTTTTCAATCTTCTTGATAGTTCTGACTGATATATCTGATTGTTCAGCTAATTGCTGTTGAGTAAGTCCGAGGCCTTCTCGTTTACTCCTGACAAGGACTGCGAAATTTTGACTTTTCATATCGGTAGTTTCTACATATTTAGGGTAGGATATGTGTCGGGGTAAGTCAAGGGGTGATATTTTAATTCCATTCTTTCCAAACACCTTCACCCGCAACTTCAACGAAATCATCGACAATCTTAATGGCCGAATTATCATCAATGGCATATATTTTACAATCAAAATTCTTAGCAATTTCCTCTATTTTCTCAAATCTTGCATTTACAAAATATGGCGAATTTATATGTGGTAAAGAATAAAAATTTACAAAATTTAAACCGTCCATACTTTCTGTTTTATCAAAATCCTCTCCATATATATACTGTGAGGTTTTCAAATCCAGAGTTGGATTAGTTACCATACTTCCAGCACTAACCCCTACCCATACTTTAGATTTTAATAACTCAATCAAATAATTCTTTAAATCTAATCTGTTAATCCAATCCATAAGGTAATTAGTATTTCCACCTTCAAAATATAGAATATCCGCCTCTTCAAATCTTTTTTTGATTATTTCAATAGGTAAAGCTGATATATCAACTATCTCTATTTGTTTAAAATTTTGTTTTTTTAAGTTTAACAAATCATCTATTAACCAACCCTTATCACCTTCTTCAACATTTGAGGCTGTAGGAATAAAAACTAGGTTTGTATCTTCAGGCTTTTTACCAACAAGATCAGATAAAGTATTTATTATTGTTTTATTGGTTAAACCTGCTGAGGTTAGGAGGATTTTCATATTAAGTGATTATATCACAAGGTGTAATGATATTCATTTTTTTATAATTTCTTTATGAAAACTTTATACCTAAATTGGTAGTCTATATGAATGTATAAAAAATCACTATTTATAAATAAAACAATAAGAAATTTAAAAGGTAACGAGATATTCTATTTACAAAATTTAGAATCATTAATAAATGAAGTTAAAAATTTTTGTACTATAGGATATATAGATAAGATATTGTCTTGTGATGAAAAAATCAGGCCGTTAATTTTATCAAAAGAGGTTTTGGTTAAAATACAAAACAAGCATGGAAAAATAAACCCTGTAAATTTAATTATAAATGCGAATGATTGGGATATAGCTATTAAAAACATAGATAGAACATTAGGTAAAATATGTTTAATAAAATATGTTCCCCAATCAGATAATATATTTATAATAGGAGCAATTAGAAAGAATGGTTTCTTTATTTTATCTCATTATGAAGTTGAAATAACACAAGACAATCAACTAAAAAGCCTCCTCGGTAGAGGAGACGTTTTCAGAAAGGATGCCTGACCATGATCCATTATATTTACCAATCTAGATTTTTATATCCATCAGAGGAGGTTTCTGACGTCATAGGTAACATATTTATATTATATTAGGATTTAATTCTGTGTCAACTTATTCAAAAACCCTTTCAACCCCACCAAATCCTTCACATCATTATCATAAAAATAAGTTTTTATTCCTATAGACTCTGCACTTTCTACAGCCTTAGGGTTATGTTCAAAATAAATAACATCTTCAACCTTAAGATTAAAATATTCAAGTATTTTTGTGTAATACAAGGGGTCAGTTTTTTCTGGATCATGTTTTAAAGTAAATACTTCATATGGCATTTTATCAAGTCCAAAAGTTTTAAACTGTTCATCATTTGCTCCGGTTAGAATTATCTTTTTATTTGGATAAGTTTCGATTAGTTCATGCATCTCTTTAAATATCTCACCTGTGGGAGATACAATGCAGTCTACAGCGTCTACGAGTATTGTTTTCATATTGGAAGTATATCAATTATTGATGGGGATTAAAAGGTTTTTGATTTTCGGTTTATTTTCGGTTATAATTAGATTATAGCAAATATGTCAAACTTAACTAAAAAACAAAAACAAATTTTCGACTATATAAATTCATATATAGATAAAAATAGCACATCTCCAACTTTAGAAGAGATAAAAAGAGGTTTAAAACTTAATGCAGTTTCTACTGTTCATGAGCATATACAGTCTCTCAAAGAAAAAGGTTTTCTTAAAAATACCAAAATACTATCACCTAGAAAAGAACTTCATTCTGTTATAAACATTCCTATTCTTGGAAATATTGCCGCAGGCTTCCCTATTGAAGTTATTGAGAATGAGGATGATACCATTTCTTTAGTTAATCCTGATATTAAAAACCCTAAAGATTATTATGCACTTCGCGTAGTTGGAAATAGTATGATAGATGAAGGTATCTTTGACGGAGATATAGTTATAATCAAAAAGCAATCGGTAGCAGAAAATGGTCAAACAGTTGTAGCTATTATAGATGATAATCAAGCGACTCTTAAAAAACTATACAGAGAGAGTGGACGATTCAGATTAGAACCTAGAAATCCTCACATGCAACCACTTTTTAGAACAGATGTCGAAGTTAGAGGTGTCGTTGTTCAAGTGATAAGCAACATAAAAGATAAACCAGAAAAGATATTAACAAAAAAAACAAAACATAGTTTTAATACAATCGATCTATTTGCTGGTGTTGGCGGTATACGTCTAGGTTTTGAAAATGCCGGATTTAAAACAGTATTTGCAAATGATTTTGAAGCAAAATGTAAAGATACTTATGATTTAAATTTTAAAGATTCAAAACTTATAGTTGAAGATATAAGAAAAATAGGAATAGATGATTTACCAAAATTTGATTTTTTACTTGGAGGCTTCCCTTGTCAGGCATTTTCTATAGCAGGTCATAGACAAGGTTTTAAGGACAAAAAAGACCGTGGTAATCTTTTCTCTGATGTAGCCAGAATTATAGAAGCAAGAAAACCAGAAGGTTTTTTATTAGAAAATGTTAAAAATCTAAAAAGTCATGATGAAGGTAGAACTTTTAAAATAATCATAAAAACATTGGAAGACCTTGGTTATCATATAAAATCTAAAGTTTTAAATAGTATGGAATATGGTAATATCCCACAAAATAGAGAACGTATATACATAGTAGGTTTTAAAAACAAAGACTATTCTGACAGATTTGAATTCCCTTCGCCTGTCAAGTTAACTGTCAAGATTACAGACTTATTAGAAAAAGATGTTGATGAAAAATATTATTATAATGGAAAACCATTGTACAATAGAATAAAAGATTCAGTTAAGGAGACAGGAAAAGTTTATCAATGGCGAAGGCAATATGTAAGAGAAAACAAAAAAGATGTTTGTCCTACCTTGACCGCGAATATGGGTATGGGAGGACACAACGTACCTATAATAAAAAATAAAAAAGGTATAAGAAAATTAACCCCTGTAGAGTGTGCAAGGATACAAGGTTTTCCTATTGATTATAAATTACCTAAGATAGCTGATTCTGCCTTATATAAGCAGTTTGGAAACTCAGTTAGTGTTCCTGTCATTGAGGCTGTAGCGAAAGAAATGATGAGGGTCATGAGATAAAATAGACAATTAA
>CAIZLB010000028.1 GCA_903933735.1 uncultured bacterium
TACATAAAAAACACACAAGGGTTACTTGTATGTTTTCTATTTTTTTTGTGGGCAAGGAGGGACTCGACCTCTACGAGGTCAGTAGGGGTTTTATATTTTCTCAAACCCTACAGGTTCTCGAAAATATATAAAACCCTTTCGAGTCCCAAAAATCCTACGGATTTTTTAACTCTAGATTATCGTAACACTTTGTGGGCAAGGAGGGACTCGAACCCTCAATCCGTGAAGAACTAGTTCCTAAGACTAGCGCGTATACCAATTCCGCCACTTGCCCAATTTTCTGTTTGTCCGCCTAATAGGATTTGAACCTATGACCGTTCGCTTAAGAGGCGACTGCTCTACCAACTGAGCTATAGGCGGTTATATGTATTCCAATACTACCAAGCGTGTGGACCCGAGGGGATTCGAACTCCTGACCTCCTCAGTGCAAATGAGGCGCTCTACCAACTAAGCTACGGGCCCAATAGCAATAATATACTATTTTTCAATAAATAAAGCAATACTTTATAATTTCTTTAAGTTTTCTTTATGTGTGTTTTGTTAAAATATTTGAATGAAAAATAAACAAACACAACAATCTGGATTTATAACATTATTCTTTGTATTAGGAATATCCTTTACTTTTTTAACTTGGATATCCTTAAGTTCTGAGATGGTCTTTGAATATATACATATTAAGGGTTATTTTATGAAAAACAGAGATTCATTAAACAACACAGTCTTATGTGCCGACAGCTTTGTAGAGAATTTTATAAACTCAAAATATAACCTTGATTTTGTTGAGGATGAGTACAGTTTCTACAGAGGTTTATCTTTTAAAGATGACTATATTTGTCAGATCAAGGGTATTAATGTTATTTATCAGGGTAATGGTCTTCATAAAATATTCTTTATATTAGATGATTTTAGCTTTGAATATGGCTTTGAATATGGCTTTGTAAAATATATAAAAACTTTAAATATACTTTAACCCCTTTTGTTTAATATATATCCATTATCAATTAATTTAATTTAAAAAAACAATATGAAAACAAAACAAAACAAATCAAAAGGGTTCACGCTCATAGAGATATTAGTAGTTATAGGTATTATCGGTATATTAGCAACTGTCGTCCTGGTAGCTGTTAATCCATCAAGGCAATTCAAACAGGCCAGAGATTCACAACGTGTAGCGAACGTTAACACTATATTAAATGCTCTGGGTCAAAATATTGCTGACCATCAAGGTAATCTGTTTTGTGACGGGGCAATAAGAACTCTATCTGAAGCCGATTTCCCTATAAGAACAGGCGATGCGATAGATAGTTTTGATATAGCTGATTGTATAGTACCTGAATACATACCAAAACTACCATATGATCCAAAAAGTGAAACTGCTCATTATGTAGATGAAGATGATTATGACACTGGATATTCACTTCAGGTAGATGCTGGAGGAAGATTGACTGTTTCTGCTGGTGGTGAGATACAGCCAAATATATCTGTTACAAGGTGATAAAGCTTGAATTAATATTTTATTAATGTTATATTCTATACATTATGAAATTATTATCATCACTTAAAAAGCAAGATCTTCGTCAAGGTGAATTTATTGTGCGTCGTGGAAAACATCTATATCGTATTAATAAGGCAAATCGTAAACGAAACGCAAAACAAGGGTAAAACCTTGTTTTTGTCTTTTATCTGGTATTATATAAGTATATGCGGTTAATGCTTACTTTTATAATAATATATACTTTAGTTTTTAATCATCAATACGGATTGTTAATAATAGATGCTGATAAGAACAGAACTACAAATCTGGTAGTAAAGATAGCAGATAGTGAAGAGGAAAGGGTTAAGGGGTTATCTGGTAAAAAGTATCTATTACCTGGTTTTGCTATGCTATTTATATTAGATTCCCAGTCCAAGTCTGGTATATGGATGAATGATATGAATTTTCCTATAGATATCTATTGGTTTAAAAAAGGTCTAACCCTGGACAGTTATATAAAAGACATAAAACCTGACACTTATCCAAATGTCTTTTATTCACAAGGTAATGTCTTATATGTCCTTGAAACTAATATTGGTGATATGGACAAATACAAAGACTTGTCCTTGACAAAAAACTTGACTATAAATTTGACTTATATCAACAAACATGATAAAAATATGGAACACATATGGCAAATACTTCAACACCTACTTTTTCATTCAAAGTGAAAAATGTAACTAAAAAATTATTATCAGCTATACCTGAGCGTTCAAGGGTTATTATTTCTCATCGTTTCGGTCTCGATAAAAACACTGAGAAGATGACCTTAGAGGCTATTGGTGAAAATTATGACATAACAAGAGAGAGGGTTCGTCAAATAGAAGCTAATTCTATTATTACAATACGAAAGTCCCAGGTATTCAAAGAAGAGTCTAAAGTCTTTGAAGAATTGGCTTTATATATAAAAAAGATAGGGGGTCTTATTGCTGAACATGATCTATTGAATCATCTATCTCGTGACGAGTCCACTCAAAATCATTATCATTTTTTACTAATAATAGGTGATCAATTTAAAAAAGAGAAAGAAACAGAAGAATTTCATCATAGATGGCATGTTGATTCTGATCTGTCAAAGAAGATTCATGAAGCTCTGAAAAAGCTTTATGTCAATCTAGATGATAATTCATTGATACCTGAAAATGAGATGATTAAGTCTTTCATGGAGAACATAAAGGATATTTCAGAAGAATTGAAAAATGATGAAATATCAAAGAGATGGTTGCGTATATCTAAGCATATAGACAAAAATCCATTAGGTGAATGGGGTAAATCAGCATCAACCAACGTTAAAGTTAAAGGTATAAGGGATTATGCTTATCTTGCTATGAGAAAGCATGGTTCACCTGTACACTTTAAAGAGATAGCAAAACTGATACAAAATGTATTTGGTAAAAGAGCTCATGAGGCAACTACACACAATGAACTTATAAAAGATAATAGATTTGTTCTGGTAGGCCGTGGCTTATATGCTTTGGCTGAATGGGGATATGTTTCAGGGGTGGTAAAAGATGTCATTGTCAAGGTTTTGGGTAAATACGGTCCTATGACCAGGGAGGAGATATTTGATAAGGTTATGAAGGAAAGATATGTAAAGGAAAACACTATATTAGTAAACCTTCAAAACTCAAATGCCTTCAAAAAAGACTCTTCAGGCAAATATCATGTAATAGCTGAAAAATAAACTTGATTACAAATATTATTTGTGCTATGCTTTTCTTACTATTTATAAATTAATAAAATTCATCAAATTAAACAAATTACATGCGTATATTAGGTATCAATCTCAACGATAATCAAAGAATAGAAATGGCTTTGACAGCTGTTTTTGGTGTAGGACGTTCACGTGCTCACACTATATTAGATAAGGCTGGTATAGATTATGGTAGAAAATCAAAAGATTTAACAACTGAAGAGGAGAACAAGGTTCGTCTTGAAGTTGAAGCTTTTAAACTGGAAGCTGATCTTAAAAGAGAAATAGGAACAAATATTAAAAGATTAAAAGATATCAAATGTTATAGAGGTGTTAGACACACAAAGAGATTACCTGTACGTGGACAAAGAACAAAGTCAAATGCTCGTACTCTTAAGGGTGTAAAGAAAACTATGGGTTCTGGTAAGAAGAAAGAAACTAAAAAATAAAATAAATTAAAATAATTAATTATGGCAAAAACAATAGTAAAAAAAACAGCTAAAGACGCTAAAGTCTCATCTAACAAATTGAGTAAGAAAAAGATGACTTATGCCATCTTGAATATTCAATCAACTTATAACAACACAAAAGTTGTATTAACAGACGAAAAAGGAAATCCTGTAGTATCATCTTCATCAGGATCACTTGGGTTCAATGGTGCTAAAAAAGGTACACCATTTGCAGCCGCTAAGATCGGTGAAGTTCTTGCTGATAAAGCAATCATGATGGGTGTTAAAGAGATAGGGGTGGTTATCAAAGGAACAGGTTCAGGACGTGAATCAGTGGTTAGATCTTTTATTGCTAAAGGTATAGCAATAGATACTATAAAAGATAGAACTCCTGTGCCTCACAATGGTCCAAAACCTAAAAAGCCAAGAAGAATATAATCTTACACATTTACATAACTATAATAATTAAAATATTAAACATATATGAAAATCGGTCCAAAATTTAAAATAGCGAAAAGATTAGGTGCTCCAATTTTTGAAAAAACTCAAACTCAAAAATTTAGAGTTAAGATGGAATCGGCACCAAAAGGTAAAAAAGGAAATAAGAATAAAAGTTCTTACGGTCTTCAACTTATAGAAAAACAAAAAGCTAGATTTACATATGGTATTACTGCCGGTCAGTTTGGAAAATATATAAAACAAGTCATCGATTCAAAAACAGTACATGCCCCTGAGGATTTATATAAAAAACTAGAAACAAGATTAGATAATGTTGTTTACAGACTAGGTTTGTCAAGCACAAGACGATTTGCGAGACAACTAGTTTCTCATGGTCATATACTGTTAAACGGAATCAAAACTACAATACCATCAGCTGTTGTTAAAGAAGGAGATGTTGTATCAGTTCGTGAGGGTAGTAAAAAAACAAAAGCTTTTGCTGATGTTGCCGAAAGACAGAAAAGTCATAATATGCAAGATTGGTTATCATATGATACTGATAAGATGTCAGGAAAAGTATTAAAGATGCCTACATTACAAGGACAGGACGTATTATTTGATTTAGGTCAAGTTATAGAGTTCTCAAAGAGATAAAATGAAATAATAATTATTAATTATTAATTTAATAAAAACAAAAAACAAAAATTATGAACACATCAATAGTATCACCGTCAAAACCTAAAATCATTAAAGAATCTGATAATAAAGGTAGTTATGAAATAGGTGGTTTATATCCAGGATATGGACATACATTAGGAAACTCACTTCGACGTATTATACTCTCATCTCTTCCAGGTGCTGCTATAACTTCTATAAAGATAGCCGGTATTCCACATGAATTTTCAACAATAAAAGGAGTAAAAGAAGATGTTATATCAATGATTTTGAATCTTAAGAAAGTAAAATTTTCTATAACTTCAGGAGATGAAGTTGTTTTGACTTTAAAGAAAAAAGGTGTGGGTGATATTAAGGCTTCTGATATCGATGTTGCTGGTCAAGTCGAGATATTGACTCCTGATCAACATATAGCAACTCTTACCGAGTCAGATGCTATATTACAGATGGAAATAACTCTATCAAATGGCATAGGATATGTATCTCGCGAAGTATTACAAAAAGAAAGAGTCCAAGTAGAGTCTATTGCTCTTGATGCTTCTTTTTCACCTATAGTTAATGTTTCTTATGATGTAGATCAGATGCGTGTTGGAGATAGAACTGATTTCAACAGACTTGTTATAAACATAGAAACTGATGGATCTATAACTCCAAAAGAGGCTTTGGAAAAATCAATAGAAATAATGATATATCAATTGAAAGCTATCATAGATTTCCAAGATGTTGAAGTTGTAAAAGAGGAAATAGAAAATAAAAAAGAAGAATCAAAAGATAGTGAAGAAGATAAGCTCGATAAAGATGTTTTGGATGATGTTTTGAAAACACGTATAGAATCACTTGATATAAGTCAAAGAACTATAAATGCTCTGATAGAGGCAAATATCAGAACCATAGGCGGTCTAATCAGAAAGAAAGAGAAAGATTTGTTAGATGTTGATGGTATGGGTAAAAAAGGAATAGATGAATTAAAGGAAATATTAGCCAAATTTGATTTATCAATAAAAGAATAATAACTTGATTTTTAACAATATTTAAGATATATTTACAAGACTATGAGACATCACAATGCAAACAGAAAATTTAATAGAGGTAGAAATCAGAGAAAAGCTTTGATCAGATCTTTGGTACGTGAATTATTCTTACATGGAAAGATTCAAACAACTCTAGCTAAAGCCAAAGAATCAGCTCCATATGCTGAGGATTTTATAACAAAAGCAAGAATCGATACTGTGGCCTCAAGACGTGATGTTGCAAAAAGGATGGCTAACAACGATATTGTAGGTAAACTCTTTAAAGAAATAGCACCAAAATACATAGGTAGAAATGGTGGATATACAAGGATTATTAAAACTGGCCCAAGACAAACAGATGGAGCTCTTATGGCTATTATAGAATTAGTATAATAAATATAAATACATGAAATATACAATAGATGCAACAAATAAAAGATTAGGAAATCTAGCACAAGAAGTGGCTAAAGTTCTTATGGGTAAAGATTCAGTAGATTTTGCTAAAAATACAATAGCTGATGTACAAGTTTTGATCGAGAATGCTGAAAAACTTGATATAACAGATAAAAAGAAAGATGAAAAATATTATCTTACTTACTCAGGCTTTCCTGGTGGACAAAAGAAAGAATTTTTAGGTCATCTTATAGAAAGAAAGGGTATAGAAGAAGCTATTGTTAGAGCTGTATCTCGTATGTTACCAAAAAACAAACTTAGAGACAGAATGCTTTTAAATATAGAAATAACAAAATAATCATATATGGCAACAAAATCAACATCAAAATATTATGAGGCGGTAGGTAGAAGAAAAACATCTTCTGCACGTGTACGTATCACTCCAGCTTCTAAAACTTCAGTTTTAGTTAATGAGAAAGATCATACAGAATATTTTAAAACTAAAGAATTACAAAACTTATCTATAGAGTCACTTGTAAAAACTTTACCTGATAAATCATTCGAGATAACAGTTAAAGTTTCAGGTGGTGGTATAAACGGTCAAGCAGAGTCAGTAAGATTAGGTATTGCAAGAGCTCTTGAAGTATTTGACGGGGAACTTAGAGCCCCTCTTAAAAAAGAAGGATTCTTAACAAGAGATGGACGTGCTAAAGAAAGACGTAAATTCGGTCTTAAGAAAGCGAGAAAGAGTAAACAGTGGAGTAAGAGATAGTTATACAAAAACTTCGTCAATTGGCGGGGTTTTTTGTTTTTCTTGAGTGTTTCTTCGGATTTTCTTTATCAGGACTTTATGTAGGTTTTGGTAAAATTCTTGAATCACGACAAACATAATCACAATTAAAAAACTAGTATATGAATATTTCTATCTAGAAAAAGGTGAGTTAATCGCCAACTTTTTAGGGTTAGTATTTGTTTGTGAATTAGATAATAAAGATGTATATATCTCAAAAAGAGCATTAAAGCATTTTGTAGAGAGTAGGTCTGGAGAATCATTGGGGTGTGATGATGAGTATATTTTAAGTAGATTGTATTTAATTATAGATAATATAGAAAATGTATTAACAAATTATGATTTATTTGAAAAAATGAATAACAGACTTTATTTATCTAAAGATTTTACTTTAAGTAATAGATTGATACCAATCATTAGAATAGTCATAGAAAATGTGGATAATCACTTTGAAATAGTAACTATGCATTATAAGAAAATTAAAAACACCACTGAATAATCAGTGATGAATTTAATTGTAGTCTGGGATGACGGCAGGGATCATTATAAATAATGAGAACATTTCATCCATAAGTACTAAGCCCTAGAGCAAAGTCCGCAGCAAGCCGATTGTTAATTTTCTGTCCTTCAGATTACGTATGTAATTTTAGCAAAATATATTTTATTGTCAAATTTTTGTAAAAATAGCTCCCTATAAAAGCGAAAAAGTGCCTGACACCGCTTAGGGCACAGGACCTTTTTCATCTATGAATACATGATATCATAGCATCAATAATAAATGCAAATTTTGCCAAAAGCAAAACCCTCGAACAATTTGTACTTTGGACCACCTAGGCAGTCCTTCTTCGAGGGTCTAACTTGCTATGTATATATATTAGCAAATTTAAAAATCATGTCAGATTTACCCCATAAAAAACCCCACTAGACAATGTAATTTTTCTTATTAAATGGTATTATATGGAAATATGAATAATGATAATAATGATCAAATAGATATCAATGAAAATAAAGAAAGCGAGATAAAGATAGATTTAGATGCCGATATCAACGACACTATAGATTTAGGTATTCCAAAGACTAAAAAACCTATAGACACAACAGTCGACACAGATATGCCAGAGACAGACGTTGATGAAGAGATAATCCTGGAAGACGAATCAGAAAATTCAAACAATACTATCAAAAAACTTAAAGATGAGATAAAACAACTTAAACAAGAAAAGATTGACCTTTTAACAAATTGGCAGAAAGATAAGGCTGATTTTATAAACGCTAGAAGAAGAGATGAAGAAACAAAGGCCGATGTTATCAAATTTTCAAATCAAATACTTATAAACGATCTTCTACCTATAATAGATGGTTATGAACAGGCTAAAACCCAATCAACCTGGACCGCCGTGGACGAAGCCTGGAGAAAGGGTATAGAATCTATCATAGATAAACTATATGCATCACTTCAAAAAGTTGGTGTAGAATCTTATGGAAAAGAGGGGGATGATTTTGATCCCAATATATATGAAGCTTTAGGACAAGAAAAGACTGATGATACTTCGAAAGACCATAAAGTGGCTATGATTATGCAGAAGGGTTATAAGTTGCATGATAAGGTTATAAGGGTCGCTTTGGTGAAAGTTTACACTCTTCAATAACACTTGACAGGTCGTGTATAATAGATAGTACAGATTATCAATTATTATTAATAATTAATAAAATAAACAATAAAAATAAACATAAATATGTCAAAAATATTAGGAATAGATCTTGGAACAACAAATTCAGCTATAGCTATTATGGAAGTAGGTGAGCCAAAGATATTGGAAAATGCAGAAGGTGCACGTACAACACCGTCTATCGTTGCTATATCTAAAACAGGTGAAAGGCTTGTCGGTTTACTTGCAAAAAGACAAGGTGTTACAAACCCTAAAAATACAGTTTTTGGTATTAAAAGATTTATCGGTCACTCATTTGATGAGAATGCTGTGCAAAAAGATAAGGATACAGTTCCTTTTGTTATATCTAAAACAGATAACGGCGGTGTCGGTATAACCATGTCAGATAAGGTCTATACACCTGAAGAGATATCTGGAATGATACTTACAAAACTTAAAAATGATGCAGAGGCACGTATTGGTGAAAAGATAACAGAGGCGGTTATAACGGTTCCTGCATATTTTAATGATGCACAAAGACAGGCTACAAAAGATGCTGGTAAGATCGCAGGTCTTGATGTTAAACGTATTATAAATGAACCAACAGCAGCAGCTTTGGCTTATGGTTTCAACAAAAAAGCAGATGAGAAAATAGCTGTGTTTGATTTTGGAGGTGGAACTTTTGATATATCTATACTTGAAGTGGGTGCTGATATAGTTGAAGTAAAATCAACAGACGGAGACTCTCATCTTGGGGGTAAGGATATAGATCAAAAGATTATACATTGGATAGCTGATGAATTTAAAAAAGAATCAGGTATAGATGTTAGAAACGACACTCTTGCACTACAGAGACTTGATGAAGCTGCAGAAAAAGCTAAGATAGAACTTTCATCTGCTGTTGATACAGAGATAAATATACCTTTCATAACTTCAGATGCATCAGGTCCAAAACACCTTGTCTTAAAGATGACACGTGCAAAACTAGAAGAGATTGCTGATGAGTTTATAACTCGTGCAATACAGATAACAAAAAGAGCTATAGAAGCATCACCTTTTAAGATTGCTGACATACAAGAAGTTATACTTGTTGGAGGACAAACTCGTATGCCAAAAATCAAAGAAGTTGTTAAAGAGCTTTTTGGTCGCGAACCAAATCAATCCATAAACCCAGATGAGGTTGTAGCTCTAGGGGCTGCTATACAAGGAGGTATACTTGGTGGGGATGTGAAAGATATACTTCTTCTTGATGTTATTCCACTTTCACTTGGTATAGAGACTATGGGGGGTGTAGCTACACACCTTATAGAAAGGAACACAACTATACCAACATCACGTTCACAGGTATTCTCAACTGCTGCTGATAATCAAACATCAACTGAGATACATATAGTTCAAGGAGAAAGAGCTATGGCGACTGATAACAAGTCTCTCGGACGTTTCGTTCTTGATGGTATACCACCGGCACCACGTGGTATCCCTCAGGTTGAAGTTACTTTTGATGTAGACGCTAACGGTATCTTGAATGTTAAAGCAAAAGATAAAGCTTCAGGAAAAGAGAATACTATTCGTATAGAAGCTTCTACAGGTCTATCAAAAGATGATATAGAGAAGATGAAAAAAGATGCCGAGATGCATGATGCTGATGATAAGAAGAAGAAAGAAGTTATAGAGGTTAGAAACACCGCAGATCAGGCTATATACACCGCAGAAAAGAGTTTGAGAGAAAGTAAGGATAAACTCAGTGCTGAACTTGTATCTGCTGTAGAGACTAAAATAGGGGCTTTAAGACTATCTAAAGATAAAGATGATGTATCAGCTATTAAAACAGATACAGATGCATTATCGACAGAGTTGGCCAAGGTTTATGATGAAGTTGCTAAGGCAAATCCGGCTGCTGATGCCACAACTGCAGAACCTACTCAAGCCCCTCATGAAGGTGGTGAGAATCCAGACATAAAGGATGCCGAGGTGAAGTAAGGTTTATTTATAAATTTTAAAATAAAGAGCTAGTCAAAGATAATTCTGAGATTAGTTTTTTATTTTTTCTTTACGAAAACTTTATACGGTGTTTGGTAAAATCTGTAAATTGATACAAAAATAAATACAATTAAAAAATTGATAGATGAATACTTGCATCTTAAAAAAGGTGAATTAATTGCTGATTTTTTAGAGTTAATATTTGTATGTAAATTAAATGATAGGGATGTATGTATATCAAAGAGATCTTTAAAACACTTTGTAGAGAGTAGATCTGGCGAATTGCTTGAGTATAATAATGAATATATTTTAGAAAGACTCTATTTTATTATAGATAATATAAAAAATGTATTACATAACAGTGATTTTTATAAAGTGATTGAAAAGAGATTTTATTACACTAAAGATTTCTTTTATCCTATACGACCATCAATTCGAATTGTTTTAGAAAGCATTAATGATCATTTCGAAATAGTTACAATGCATTATAAAAAAACTAAAAACACTACCCAAAAAGAGTAGTGAATTTAGATATAATCTGGGATGACGGCGCGTTCACTAATATAAAATTAATGAGTGTATTTCATCCATAAGTACTATTTTCATAGTCCGCAGCAAGCCGATTGGTTATTTTCTGTCCTTCAGATTACGTAAGTATTTTAGCAAAATATATTTTATTGTCAATAATCACACAATAAATATTTTGTAATATCTATATATAGTTTTACGTATCTATATTTGTAAATGTACATTTAAATAAAATATAAATCATTACAGAAATTCGCATAACAATTTCTAGAACAAGAAATAGTGCACATATGAAAGTTAAAAGGAATGAGTAATATGATTTCAAGACAATATAAACAGTATTGTTCACAGGTGGGTGTAAATAAACTGAATCACCCCGTATGCAGATACACATATATATTCTTAACTCGAGATTAGGATATAGACGTAGCATATGTCGGATAACAGATGAAGGTTCTTCGTTAGTCCATGTCTTTATAGGTGGGCTTATAAAAATATCAAAAATAAAAACTGAGAGATACATCTTGATTGCGAGTAAAACTTATTCTCGTATTTCTGTAATGGTTTGTATGAAAATTTTATTAATATTGTCAACATAAATCCGATTTTTTTGCTATTATAATAATAATTAACAATTAAATTAAATAAAAATAAATTTATGGAAACAATTCCTTCATCGGAACAAATTATTAACGATAATGGTTCTATACCAGCAGGGGAGGTAGTTAAGTGTGGTAATTGTGATTATATCGGTCCAGCTTTAAATAATAGAAGCCTATGGGCTCAGATAGTCTCTTGGATACTTATTATAATAAGTCCTTTTATTACAATGCTTTATTATGTGATAAATCCAAAATATGTGTGTTCAAAATGTAAATCAAAATTTGTCAGTACAAAAGATGAAGATGGTGTATATAGGGGTCAAAGCAGTGCAGTCGCCGCTTTATTGTTTGTTATAATAGCTACACTTGTAAGTATAGCTATAGTTGGTATATTATCATCTATAGTCTTAGCTTCTCTAAGTGTTGCAAAGGAAAAAGGTAGGGTTGCTGCAGAAAAAGCAAATTCATCTCTAACTGCTACTACTACTGTATCCACTACTACAGTTATGACAAAAAATACAAAATCAGGTTTTGATACTTCAAAGAATCTATCTCAAGATGATGTTCAAGCTGTCGTAGATTATGTTAAACGTAACAGTAAACTTCCAAAAGAGATTGATGAAAACACTACATGGTTAAGTGTCTCAGCTGATCAAGGTCTAGTTATTAAATATGAATATATGATTCAAGGTTTAGATGTAAGTGGTTTTAGTAGTAATTTTTTGAAAAACTTTATCCTGGAAGATGCTTGTTCTAATTCCGATGTTAAAGATGAATTATTAGATAAAGGTGTTGTTTTAAGATATAAATATTCTGTAAAAGATTCAACCAAGACTTTCGACTTCAATATAGATAAAAATGACTGTAAATAGTAAAATATAAACAAAAGACAACCCGGCAGTCATGAGAGATCTGCCGGGTTTTGTTTTAATCTAATCGAGCACAGGTGACACTGTCACCAAAGTAGTACCTTGTCACCAAACGGTGGTTGTGGACAACTTACATCAAGTCCTGAGGGGGTACCAAGGATGTATTCCCTCGCTGGATCGGAACAGTATTGACGGGGAAGTGTGAGTATTTTATCCAGCTCACACTGAGGCACGAGATGAGTGTGACATGTTAAGATGTGTAGGCAGGCTATACTGGGCCTATATGGACCTACTTCATAATAATCACGTGTAAATCCAGAAAAACTAACTCCGCAAGCACATCTATATGAAACACCTGTACGATGTTCCATTCGCCTAATCCAACCAACCTGATCCCATTTTGGGAGATTGGATGCCAATATCTCGGCAAACATGTCAACTTTCGGACACTTCTCATGAGGATCATAAATGCCTATATCCTGAGGAATATCTATCATCAACAATTCATCGGGTTTTGTTGTGACATCGATGATTTTTGATCCTATTTTCAGAGCCAGTCTATTTTGCATGACTGACAACCATTCCCGGACCGAATATTCATAACATGTACCAGTGTATGAGTTATTCTCGGTACTGAAATTGATAAGATAGTATCTCCTACCGTATAGGTCTTCGTTTCTGCGTGATGTATATTCCTTATCGTCTTTGTCTCTATCTGTTTTATCTATACACACCATAGTCCATTCATTAGGATTGCGGGTGTTGAACTGTCTTCCTAGGGAAATAACTTGGCTGAGATAGATCAATCCTCGACCCGAGGTCATAGCTGATAATGGACTATGGTTTCCTCCAAGATCTGCTACCAATAGTTTATCGATCGAGGGTATTTGCCAAACAGGATACATTTTCATAGTTGTTGGTTGTTGTTGGTTCTAACTCTTAAAATCTACCATTTTTACCAAACTTGTCAACAAAACTCTACCCCTCCCAAAACCCCCAAATCCATGCTAAAATATCATCATGTGTGGCATATCTGGCTTTATAAATTATCAAGAAAAACAAGATCAAGGCCTATTAAAAAGATCTCTTGATATCATAAATCATCGTGGACCAGATGAAGATGGTATGTTTTTTGATGACAGGTTTTCTATGGGTATGAGGCGATTATCCATCATAGATTTAGCTCATGGTCAACAACCTATATATAATGAAGATGAGACAGTCTCGGTTGTTTTCAACGGTGAGATTTATAATTATCTAGAACTTAAGACCGAACTTGAAGCTAAGGGTCATATATTCAAGACTAAAAGTGATACTGAGATATTAGTGCATGGTTTCGAAGAGTGGAGAGATGATTTACCTAAAAAACTTCGCGGTATGTTTGTGTTTTGTATCTTTGATAAAAAACACAATAAGTTGTTTATTGCCCGTGATCATTTTGGTATTAAGCCCTTATACTATCACCTAAGAGACAATAGGATAACAGCCTTTGCTTCAGAGATAAAATCTATACTTGAAGATAAAACTGTCAAGAGGGATGTCAATATCTCATATATCTATGACTATTCATCTTTTCAGTACAATCCTAATCATGAGACATTTTTTAAAAATATATACAAACTTTCCCCAGGACATCATATAGAAATAAACTTAAATAATGGCGAATATAATATAGAAAAATATTGGCAATGGAATTTTCATGAGGTAAGAGATACTGATTACAATAAATCACGTGATAATATAAAAAAAGTACTCAAAGATTCTGTAAAACATCATATGATAGCCGATGTACCCGTAGCCTCTTTTTTGTCATCTGGTGTTGATTCGTCCATCATTGCTATGTTGGCTCAAGAGGAGATGAAGTCACAAGGTAAAACTTTAAAGACATTTACTATAGGTTTTAAAGATCTAGATTCTGAGATAAAAGATGTTAAAGAATTTGCTGATTTTATAAAAACAGATCATAAAGAGATAGTCGTATCTTTCGATGATTATTTTGAATCTTTAAAAAAATGCGTTTGGCATTTTGACGAACCTATTGCTGATCCTTCGGCTATATCTTTGTTTTTACTTTCACGTGAAGTTGCTAAAGAAGTTAAGGTTGTTATGTCAGGTGAAGGTGCTGATGAGATTTTTGGTGGCTACGGTATATATAAAGAACCTCATGACAAATACATAAAGCTCATATCACTACAACCTATATGGTTTAAAAAATATTTCTTAAGACCGTTACTTGCGATTGTTAATTTTAATGTTAGATTATTTCCAACACTCTCAGGTTTTCCTGGTGTTAGTTTCTTTAATAGAGCTTTAACTCCTATTCGAGATAGATATATAGGTAATGCACATATTTTCAAAGAAATAGAAAAAGAAAGACTTTTCAAAAATTATAAAATTCAAAATATGGTAGGTAAGCTTGATCTACAGGATCAGGATACATCTAAACTCTCAAAATCTGAATATATGCAATTTGTAGATATTCAAAACTGGATGAGGGGGGATATATTACAAAAGGCGGATAAGATGACTATGGCTAACTCTCTAGAATTACGTGTGCCATTTCTAGATATAGAAGTTGCTAAAACTGCTTATGGTCTTATAGATGATTGGAAATACAAGAATGGTACTACAAAACATATACTTCGTGATGCATTTGCAAAAGACATGCCAGAAAAAACAAACAAGAGACCAAAGCTCGGTTTTCCAACCCCTTGGCATGTATGGTTAAAGAAAGATCACAAGAGAGTTTTGAATATTATTATTGAAAATAAGCTGATACAAGATATTTGTAATATTAACTATGTAAAGAGTTTGTTTAAAGAACATAGATTGAATGATAAATTTGTCGGTAGAAGAATATTTACTTTATTAATGCTTGCCCTATGGTATAATACTTTTATAGATGATAGTAAATAATACATTTAAAAAAATATCAAAGAAGAAAGGGCAGGGTGGTTTTTTGGAATTGATTGTTATTATTCTTGTTGCACTTATATTACTTAGATTTTTGGATATAGATATAAATGGCATATTGGCTAAGGGTTGGGTTAAGGAATTTATAGCTTATACAAAAGAGATGCTTGTATTGGTTTGGCAGGATTTAGTTTCTATTTTTAATGCGATAAGGGGTTAGATATATACAAAAGAAAAAGGGAACCGTATTTCAGGTTCCCGGCTTTTGATGGGAGGTGCGATGACTTCATCGCTTAGTCCTCATCGGGATCTAGGGTATCATCGGGGCATCCACGCTGTCCGTGGAGGGTTTTTGGTCTTGGTGTAGGGGTTGGGGTTGGCGCCATCTTCATCTTATCCGCCTCCACTTTCTCCATATTTATGAGCATCTTTCTAACCCATTCTGGCATGGAAGGTTCTGTTTTTTCGGTAGGGGTAGTGGTCATGTGTTATTTTAGGTTCGCTGACTCCTGTATTATACTACCTATAACTACTTATTGTCAATATATTTGACTATTTCCTCCACTGGTAATCCTCCTGTTATCTTTGTGTGATTTTCGATGACAAATGATGGGGTAGCTGTTATACCCAGATCAAGAGCATCTTGTTTATCCTGTGCTATCTGAGCAGGGTATTTTTCATTTGTTGATTCTGTGTATAGTTTATCATAATCTATACCTAGATCCATGATAGTCTTTTTTATAAAATCTTCCCTATCTTTTTTACCAAGTATAGCCCAACCGCTTTGTGTTTCAAGTATTTTTTTATGAACTTTTTCATATATCTCAGGACCAAATATTTGTGAAGCCAAAACTATACGTCCAACATCTATAGATGTTTGTCCATGTACTGGAAATATTTTTCTAGTGATTATGATATTGTCACCATATATGCTGAGTAGTTTATCGTTTATGTCTTCACCATTAGTCGCACAGGCAGGACATTCATAATCCATAAATTCTGTTATATTGATTTTGGTTGAAGTTGCTGTTGATGTTGCAACACTCACTCCTGTTATTTTTGGGTTTTCTGGTCTTGATATTTTAGATTTATCAAGATCAAGTCCTGTGCTTATGTATTTTGAATAATCTCCTGGCTCTGTTGCACCCCCTTGGGTTTTAAAAAGTGTTATACCTCCAAATATTATCAAAGCAGTCAATGCTAAGATTCCGATTATTACTTTTGTTTCTGTTTTTATATTTTCCATTTTTTTAATTGATTATTTATTTAAATTTTTATGTAAATTTCTTAGATAATTTCTGTTTATGATTGCAAGTATGATTATAATACTGAAACTTATAAGAGACAAGAAAGGTATATTAATAAAATTAAGATACTCTACATACTTACTTGTGCATGATATACCAGCACTACATACATCAACTTTTATTATACCCATATAAAACATATTGTGATAGAAAGCGATAATCCAACCTAGAGCTGATATGGGTATTATATATTGATATATTTTTACTTCTTTACGTAAACCAGCGATTATTATTATAGGAAATAGGGAATACATACATATTCTTTGATACCAACATAAAACGCATGGTTCATAACCTTTTATGTCACTAAAGTAAAGGCTACCAAGTACGGCAACGGTAACTTGTATTAGTATTATGTACACAGCATTTTTTTGTATAAATTTGAGCATGCTTTATATTGTAATATAGTAATTGTGTATAATATACTTGACTTTATTTTTGTATATTATAGTATATATATGTCAGTACCAGCCTAAAGGCATTTAAGACTTTTCCGCAGGGTTTGCGGCCATGGTTGGTGGTTGTAGAAAGTTTTCAACAGAGGCTTCGTCTTCATGGCGTTGGCGATCTATCTGTTGAAGGTAATCTGCAACCACCTTCTTTTTTTTATCACTCTTTACTCTAAAGAGATTATAAAAACTATATACATAACACCTATAATCATGGCCAGAAGATTCTGGACCATGTGTTTTTTATTGTCACAATGAGCTTCAGGTAATATATCAGATGTAGAAACATATAAAAGTATACCAGCAAATATTCCAAACAGTATACTCATGACTTTATCGGAAAAGATAAAATATGAACCTATAATTATACCAACTACTGGGGCAATAGAGTCAAGGAATAAAAGTTTCTTTGAATGACTTAATGTAACAGTATTAAAACCGTCAGAAAAATCGTGGGCAATTACACCTATAGCAACTATAAGACCGAAGGCGGGGGATATGTTGTAAGCTAAACCTATAGCCATACCGTCTAACAATGAATGTAATATCAAGGCCCAGGCACCTATCTTTTTTGATGATATATGATCATGATGTTCATGTCCTTCCTCATGATGACTATGCAATGATAAAACTTTTTCCAATATATGAAATAGAACAAAGCCTGATATTACGGATAATAGGACGAATTGAGAATTATTCAACTCGACAACTTCAGGTATAATCTCTAAGAATATTAAAGCCAATATTGTACCAGCTGTTAATCCTGAAAATACGTGGACAAATCTTTTGTATTTGAATGCTATATATCCACCAAACATGGTTGATAAAAAGGCGAATATTGCTATGTATGTTATTTGCATAATTTATTATTTTTAAATTTAATTTTACTTTGTTTAAGTCTATTATCTCCATTTGTTTCTACATGTCTTTGAACATATTGAATCATTCTCTCTATATGTATATTATCAATATTTTCAGTAAAATGTATATAGTCTATAATATCACCATCTGATAATTCCCTTTTTATATAATCCAAGTCAGTATCATTTTTAACTTTGTTTACAATATAGGCAAAGGGTATATGATAATGATTTCTTAAAAGATTTGATATCTGTTTAGCTGCTTTTATGCCGTATAAAGTCGCTTCGACGACTATTATGGACATATCAAAACCTGTAGGTATGCCTGTGCCAACACTATCTACACCAGCTTTTTCGTCGACAATTACGTATTCATTTTTATTGATTTTTAAAAGTGGTAAATATGCTTTTAAAAGAGCGCTTAATCCATGTGAACACATCTTATCATTTAATACATTTTCAGAATGAGGTCCAACTGCCATCAGATAAGTATTTTCTGATATTTTTTTACTATATTTTTTTGTAAATTCATCTAGAGGATTTAATGTGAATCTCATTATATTGTCATCATTCAAAACCATGTCTGCATATAAAGTCTTTTCATTAAAATTTAAAACTTTTTTCATCAAAAATTTAGCATTGTCACCCAGATAATCTATATCTGTATCAGGACTGAGATTATGAAGTAAATCCATATTATAGTCAGCATCTATTGCAAGTACAGTATTTTTTTGATCTTTACTCAAAAAATCTACAACTTTTGTTGCTAATGTTGATTTTCCTGATCCACCTTTTCCTAAAAAACCTATTATCATGTATGTATAATTTATCTATATTATAATTGTGTATAAAAAATGGGGAAGGGTGCTTTTGGGCACCCAACCCCAAGAGGTGTAGGCTGTTTGGAGGTATTAATTAACCTCCACAGCTACCGTCGCATTCTCCACCGGCACAACTGTGGTTGCCGACAGGCTTGTTGCAGCGGAGGCAGCGTCCGATGAGGGAGCTGATGATTTTACGGATGTATTTCATGGGGGTATAGGTATATTTGGTTTGGTCTGTAACCCAAGCGCACACTGTATGCAAATGAGTTGCATCTAATATAGCATATAAAATATTAAATGCAAATAGGTTGCAATTGTGGATAACTGTTTTTTGTTGTATCATGTGATTATGACAAGAGATATATCAGATATACTTAAAACAAATGGTTTTAAGATAACATCTACCAGATTGGCCATATTAAAGGTTTTTTCAAGTGATTGTAAACCTATAAATGCTGAATATATACATGATAAATTAAAAAAAGAAAAAGTTAATATAGTGACTATATATAGAACTTTAATATCATTTGAAAATGCTGGAATAATAAAACGTGTCGATATGCAAAAAGATTCTGTATATTATGAACTGGCCGGACACCATCATCATCACATCATATGTACAGATTGTGGTATGGTTGAAAGTTTTGATGGTTGTGATTTGGACAATCTTTCAAAAGAAGTTTTAAAATCTTCAAATAATTTTAGTCTAATAAATAAACATTCTTTGGAA
Organism: uncultured bacterium; assembly: GCA_903933735.1. GTDB lineage: Bacteria > Patescibacteriota > Minisyncoccia > Phycocordibacterales > CAIZLB01 > CAIZLB01. Next base: position 19,694 of record CAIZLB010000028.1, read on the forward strand.
TTATTTGGTCTTTGCAAAAAGTGTTGTAAAAATTAATATTCCTTCATGTATAGACCCATAAATCTATCATGATCAAAAAAGGCGAGATTTCGAACACTATCTATCGCTAAACGTGTATGCATGTCTATGCGAGATCTCATCATGGTGTGTATATAATCACTACTATATTGTGCCCTCATCAAAAAAGTGGCTGGAGTGTATGTATTGTTTAACATATCATCGCACATGTTTTTGTCATCATTGGATAATTGTTCACTGATCAGATAATTTTTAAAAAATTCAAAAGTCTCTATGTGATTATTACTATCTATCTTATTGCCCAAAAGCCAGATAATCATCAGGGGTATTATGGAATTATATACTGTTCTTTTGTAAGAATTATCACATAGATATTTGAAATGATAATGTATATCAGATATGGTTTTATTATCTAAATAATGACCATTTGTCATAATTGATAGATTATTTATGATATTAATCTTATCTTTATTATAATCTGTTAATTCATATAGATCTTTAATAGATTTTTGGGATAATATATTGGCGATGGAAATATTTAAGTTTATATACTCTTTGTCTATTTTTCCATAACGTATATATTCGTATAATGTATGAGATATATAAGATTGTAGGCTAATCTTACCCAATATAAATAATTCGTTCTGTAAATCGATGTTATTTTCATTTTCAAAACAACTTGAAAACCAATATGGTAATAAACATATGGATTTTAATTTAGATCTATTTTTATTTATTTTTCCTAATATAAAATCAACACCTTTTTGTTCATATATGGAAAGTAAATTATTTATAAATGATGAATAAATAGACTCGAATAATATTTCTTCATGGTTTTTTGATTGCATGAAAATATATTAACAATATCAGCATAAAATTCTCATAAAGAAAATATCATTTTTTGCCGAAGAATATGTTAAGATTTAAAATATGTCACAATATTATAGCGACTCTATTTTTTGGATAGAGATAGAGAAAATAAAACCAAATCCATATCAACCACGTCGAGATTTTGATCCTATTGCATTGCAAGATCTATCGGAATCTATTCGTATGTATGGACTATTGCAACCTATAACTGTAACACGTGTGGAGACGGTAAAAGAAGATGGTGGACTTGCTGTTCATTATGAGCTTATTTCAGGCGAGAGAAGAACTAGAGCTGCTAAACTTGCAGGTCTTACGCAGATACCTTCTATTATAAGAGCTAAAGAGGAAGATGCTAGAACAAAACTAGAATTAGCTATCATAGAAAATATTCAAAGAGAGGATTTGAACGTGATAGATAGAGCTAAGGCTTTTCAACAGCTTGTGAAAGAGTTTGGTTTTAAACATGCTGAAGTGGCGCAGAAGATGAATAAAAGCCGTGAATATGTTACCAACAGTATGAGACTTTTGAGCCTGCCTGAACATATGTTGCAGGCCCTAGGTGAGAAGAGGATAACAGAAGGACATACAAGACCGCTTCTAATGCTTGTAGATAGGCCTGAGGAACAAGAAACTTTGTTTCAGGATATATTGGGTCGCAAGCTCAATGTGCGCGAGGCTGAGATGATTGCACGTCGTATTGCTAAAGATAGAGCTCGTAAAAAAGAAAAAGAATTGAATCCTGAGATCATAGAGTTTGAGCATAAGTTTAATGAAGTTTTGGGTACAAAGGTTCATATTGAGAGTAAGGAAAAGGGTGGTCAGATCACTATTGATTATTATGATCTTGTTGATCTTAAGAAGATATTGGACAAACTTCAAAACGAGCAGAGTGAAAAGTTGGATGAAGAGGAGAATATAACTAGTGTTTTAGTAAATGATAATGGGGATGAGATTGTGATAACGAAAGAGGAAGATAAGGAGGAAGATCCGGATATATATAGTGTGATGAATTTTAGTGTGTAATAGATTGTCATCTTGCTAAACATAAAACACCTCATAAAATGAGATGTTTTATTATCTGGATGGACGGTATCAACCTTTTCAGGTTCGAGTTCCATCATAAGACCTGCCGTGGCGCACCGATTGTCTAAAGAGACATTTTCCACTGTTCAGATATGTTTATATGGTATCAAATTTTATTAAGGTGTCAAATGAAGGTTTACTTCTTCTCTTTCTTCTGAAACCCTCTAGGTTTCTTCGGTGTATTTAAGAGCTCCAATGCTTCATCCAGTGTTACTTTATAAACATCTTGAGTCTTGAGTGATCTAAAATCTCTCTCACAACCTACATATGGTCCAAAACGTCCTTTGTTCGCTATAACTTCTTTTCCATTGCCTGGATTGATACCAAGCACTCTGGGTAATGATAGATAAAGCAAAGCCTGTTCCATGGTTACATTGGTTAGATCAGATTCTTTTGGAATACTAGCCATGCGAGGTTTTTTATTTTCCTTAGTCTTCTCACCAAGTTGTACATAAGGACCAAAACGACCTGTCTTTACATATATAGGAAGGGAAGTTGTAGGATCTATTCCTATAGGTTCATCTGCTTTTATCTCAACTCCATCTATAGTCAAAGCCCCGTCACATTCTGGAAAATTGGAACATGATAAGAACTTACCATTGCGTGAAAGTTTAACTATCATAGAGCCTTTACATTTTGGACATTTGAAATCAGAATGTCCGAGATCTGTTATCTTAGCACTGGTACTTTTTTCTTTTACTTCTTTTGAAAATGGTCCATAGAAATCTTTCAAAGTTTGTAGATACTTAACTTCACCGTTCGATATGAGATCGAGTTTGTCTTCCATCTCTGAGGTGAAAGAATCACTTATGTAGTTGGTAAAATTTTCTTCTAAGAAACTAGATACAACGTCTCCTGTGTCTGTTGGTTTTAAAGCGCGGCCAAGTTTCTCAACATATTGTCTGTCTTCAAGTGTTCGCATGATTGATGCGAAAGTCGAAGGACGTCCTATGCCTCTTTTATCAAGTTCTTTGATAAGTCCCGCTTCAGTGTATCGACTTGGTGGTTCTGTGAATTTTTCAATATTTTCTATAGATACAAAGTTTATATCAGCACCTTTTTTAAGTGCTGGAACTGTGACATCTTCACCAGCTGATTCTGGGTCTGCTATAAGCCATCCATCAAAAAGTATACGAGATCCGTTTAGAGAAAATTCTGGAAAATTCTCTTTTTTATAATCCTTGATCGATGCAGTTATCTTAGTTCTAAGTGTTAAAGCATCAGACATCTGTGAAGATAATGTTCTGTTGTGTATAAGTCTATAAAGTTTTTTCTCATCCTCTGCAAGACCTGCGTTTATCTTTTTTATATCAGATGGTCTTATAGCTTCATGGGCTTCTTGAGCGTTTTTAACTTTTGAAGCAAAGTTTTTTGTATCTAAGTATTTTTTATCATAATTTTTTGTTATAAATGCTGCAATCGAATCAAGAGCTTGTTTACTTAAACTTGTACTATCAGTTCTCATATATGTTATATGACCTTGCTCATATAGTTTTTGAGCTGCGCGCATAGTTCTTGATGGGGAAAATCCAAGGCGAGTTGAAGCGACTTGTTGAAGAGTTGATGTGATAAATGGGGCACGAGAAGCTCTTTTAACTTCAGTTTCGGTTATGTCTAATATGGTCCAGGTATTTTTATTTTGCTCTGCTTTTTCTACTATAGTTTCTGCTCTTTTTTTATCTTTTATTTCTTCATTACATGTAAACTTGAGAATATCTTTTTTTGATTCTGATAGATTTGCATATAAAACATAATAAGCTTCTGGTATGAAAGCACGTATTTCTCTTTCTCTCTCCATAACTATACGAAGTGCAGGGGATTGTACACGACCTGCTGATAATCCATATCTTACTTTTTTCCAGATGAGTCCTGAGAGATCGTAACCCACAAGGCGGTCCAGAACGCGACGAGCTTCTTGGGCTCGAAACATATTCATATCTATTTTACGTGGATGGGCCATGGCATAGAGTACCGCTTCCTTGGTTATCTCGTTATAAGTGATACGTTTTGGATCTTTAAGCTGTAAAACCTCTTTAAGATGCCATGCGATAGCCTCTCCTTCACGGTCTGCATCTGGAGCCAGCCAGACATCGTCTACCTTATGAAGTGCTTGTTCAAGGTCATGTATAACCTTCTCCTTTCCTTTGGAAACTTCATAGTGGGGGATAAAACCACCTTCTATATCAACAGCCTTTTTGTTTGATTTTGGCAGGTCTCTAATGTGTCCCACGGATGACATGACGATATAGTCAGAACCTAGGAATGCTTCCAGTTTCTTGATTTTTGAAGGTGACTCAACAATAACTAAATGTTTACTCATGCATATAGTCATAACATACTATATATGTATATGGCAAATTGGGGATAAATATGTAAAAAAATTACCGTCCGCACCCCTTGTTGAAGGGGGTGCGAACGGCTTGCGGACCGGCGTCTGCGACCTTATGGTCGGGAGTTTTCCCCCGAGGTCCTCAGATGTCCGCTGCGAGGCAGTCAATTGTATTTTTATTGTGGCTCTTGGCCATGTGCTATATAATAGCACAATATGAAATTATGTCAAGCGATTGTAAAAAAAAACATCCCTCACCCCGACGATCTAGGCCTTTTGAGGGGCTTTGCAGGGTGAAGGAATAAGTTGTTCCATTCGATTGTTAGTCTGATCGATCAGAGGTCGGTAGAATGGTATTTACCAGTTGCTGATCGTCGCGAAATCCAATATCATCACTTTGATGTACAAACTTCGCGAAAGCGGGGTTTTCGAGAGCTAATTTATGTCATAGCGCCGGCTCTCTGGAATTAAGAGGCGCTTACAGAGACTGAATGTTCATAGGTTTGGGGTGTTGAGGTATTTGGTTCGTGTTGGTCGGCGTGGCGGGGGGGCTGAGTGTTCAAACTAGCCTGACCGCCGTCTGTTGATTTAAAACCGACTTAAGTATAGTAGCATACCACTACCTTTATGTCAAGCGATTATAAATCACCAAAAATATGCAAGAAAAGAGACCTGTCGGAGGGTTGCTCCGGCAGGTCCATGATGCATATCCAAATTCTGTTAAAACACGATACATGGGCTATCGTGGAAGAATACCATTTATCTTTGCGCCCGGATTCTTCAAAGGCGCGTTTTAAATGAAGGCTTTCATGTCTTTCTGTATCAATGATGCGCAGCGGGCCTTGCTACTGATTGTCGGCGATGTTGTTGTCGGCGGCGATGCAGATGACCGTCTTGGCTTTGGTCAATTGCGTCGTGGTCGTGATGGCGATGATCGCTTTGGTGGTGTGGCCGCGGATTGGCGGCCGATTCGGTGCATTCGTCATATGCTTGTCTGGTTTGTGTTGTGTTACTTAGGTCAGCACGTGATTCGTAAATCTCCAATGTGCTACATAAAAAATATTACACCCAATAAAAAATAAATGCAACTATTTTTTATAGATATCCACACCATATACCATCGCCAATTGCATCAACATGCCTCTCAGTGTTTCTAGACTGATCATGATCTTCGCCCCTCTATCTATAAGATCATTTGTACCTTGTGAATTTCTTGAAAATATATTACCTGGCACACTCAAAACCTCACGATTATAATCAATAGCCAAGTTCGCTGTTATAAGTGTACCCGATTTTTCTTCAGCCTCAACAACTATAGTCATATGAGATAAACCAGCCATCAAACGATTCCTCACCGGAAAAGTCCAAAGACTGGACCGAGTCTGCGGCTCAAACTCATTCACCACAAGTCCTCCATGATCCAATATCTCATGTTTAAGATCAAGATGGGCTCTAGGATAGAAAAAATCATCATCTATACCGGATCCTGGTATAGCTATAGTCTTGATATCATGTTTTATAGATAAAGTATGTACTAGCCCGTCTATACCATAAGCAGCACCAGACACTGTTATCACATTGAAATCTTTCAAGAACTCTATAATATGCTCTGTCACCTGTATACCATAAGGTGAAGCTTTTCTAGGTCCTACAATACATATATATAGATGCTTTTCTCGAAGTAGATCGATATCACCCTCATAAAATAACCTTGTTGGTTTATCAGGTATATTGTTTATGAGCTCGTTTAGACTATTTATATTTTTTATTTCTTTTGTATTCATATAGGAAAATTATAGCTTTTCTGATATGATATTTTTATAAAGAAATAATAAATAATAAACAAAATGTTAGACATCAAATTCATTCGAGAACATAAGGATTTTATAAAAGAAGCTGCTAGAAAAAAAAGAATTTCTTTCGATGTTGAGGCTTTAGTCGACATCGACGAGAAAAGAAAATCCATCTTAACTAGTATAGAAAACAAAAAAGCTGAGCAGAACAAGTGCAGTCTTTTTATTGCCAATCCTCAGCACTTGGGTTCCTCTTATCAAAAACAAGAACTTATAGAGAAAATGACCGTTTTAAAGACTGAGATGAAAAAAGAGGAGGAAGAATTGACTGAAGTTATGAAAGTTTGGCATGATCTTATGTTGCAAGTTCCAAACATTCCAGACATGTCTGTGCCTGAAGGCGAAAGCGAGAATGATAATCAAGAACTTCGCACATGGGGCGATATACCGGCTTTTTCATTTACACCTAAAAATCATATAGAGCTTTGCGAGATGTATGATCTTGCTGACTTTGAAAGAGGGGCAAAGATTTCTGGATTTCGTGGATATGTATTAAAAGGTGCAGGAGCCCAACTTGAATTCGCTGTATGGCAATATGTTATGAATTTTATGGTAAATAGGGGGTATAATCCTATGATAGTGCCATCTCTCGTTCGTCGTGAGACTTTGATGGGTACAGGTTATCTTCCACAAGGTGAGGATGATCTCTATAAGACTCAAGATGATGAATATCTTGCAGGTACAGGAGAAGTGGCAACTATGAGTTATTATGCAGGTGAAGTGTTGGATAAAAAAGATTTACCAAAAAAGATGGTTGCCTTCTCACCATGTTTTAGAAGAGAGGCGGGAAGTCATAGTCGTGATACAAAAGGGCTTATACGTGTACATGAATTTTTCAAACTTGAACAAGTTATACTTTGTGAAGCCAGTCATACTTTATCTGTTGATTTTCATGAAGAGCTTTTAAAAAATACAGAAGATATTATGCAAGAGCTTGGTATACCCTATAGAGTTATACTTATGTGTACAGCTGACATTGGTTTAGGTCATGTCAAAAAATACGACATAGAAGCCTGGGTACCAAGTCAAAATACCTACAGAGAAACTCATAGTGCCTCATATTTTCATGATTTTCAGGCCAGAAGATTGAATATCAGATATAAAGATGATGAGGGGAAATTGCGTTTCGTTCATTCACTTAACAACACAGCTATCGCTACACCTCGTGTACTCGTAGCAATATTAGAAAATTATCAACAAGAAGACGGATCTATAAAGATTCCTGACGTTTTAAAACCATACATGAATGGCATTGAAATCATCAAATAAAAAGCATAAATTCTTTTTTAGATTAATCTCAATATTATTATTGATTGGTATTCTGTTTTTGCTGTATTGGTTTGTCTATGGAAATTTTTGGAAAATAAACAGCATAGAGATAGTTGATGCAAAACATACTGATGTTGAATTATTAAAGACTGATGTTTATAACATCTCTCAAACTAAAAAGTTTTTAATTATTCCCAATAATCATATATTGTTCTTATCTAAAAAACAGATAATGGATCATATTATGAATACTTATCCATCAGTGGAGAATGTCGTTGTGGATAAAACTAAAGATAGAGATATTATCATAAATATAAAAGATAGAATGCCTATGGGTGTTTGGTGTGATGAAAATTGTTTTTTCTTTGATGATGAAGGCATTCTTTTTAAAAAGAGTTTTGATTTTACTGGAGCTGTATTTACTACATGGACTACTGTGGCTAGCAGTAGTTTAAAGTTTTATGATAAAACTTTATGTCTTGACATATGTGTTGACAAAAAGTTTGTTGGTTTCTTAAGTAAGAATAGAATAAAAAAAGTATCTATGAGTGGGGATGATTTTAAGATGGATACAGAATATGGTTTTTATATAAAATCTTTAAATAATGCAAGTACAACTATGCGAAATCTGAGTCTTTTCAATAATGAATATAAAGGGGATTTGAAGGCTTTGGAATATGTTGATGTGAGGTTTGGAGATAAGATTTTTTATAAATAGAAAGCCTCGCTAGCTCAGTTGGTAGAGCAGTACACTCGTAAAGTACAGGTCACAAGTTCGATTCTTGTGCGAGGCTCATAATAAAATGATACAATTAATTCATGCAAGAAAATATAAAAAATAATCATACATTATTAATAGGAACTTTAGCATCTGCTGTAGTCTTGATATTTTCACTGGTATTTTTGATATCAGCAAAGTCTTTTTCAGATCAAGGTTCATATATTGAGGTTAAAGGCTCATCGGAAAGAATAGTTAAAGCCGATGTAGCTATTTGGAATTTATCATTTGATATAAAATCCAATGATATAGATGAATTATATTCTAATATAGAGTCATCAACTGCTATTATAAATAAATTCTTAAAAGATAAAGGTTTTGAAGATGCTGAGATCAATATTGCTCCTGTAAGTATTTATCAAAATTCTTATAAAGATGCATTATATCTCTATAATTCAACTACTAGATTATCTGTCTATACTAACAAAGTTGATTTAGTTAAAACAGCATCAAAAGATACTTTGAATCTTATCAAGAAGGGTGTGGCCTTGAATATGAATGATATCAATTTTGAATTTTCTGATATAAATAGTGTTAAACCTGCGATGTTAGCTGAAAGTATTAAAAATGCAAAAGATACAGCTAAGGGATTTGCTAAAGAATCAGGTTCGGGACTTGGATCAGCTGTTAGAGGAAATCAGGGTGTTTTTGATATAACAGAAAAAGATCCAGGATCACCTGAATATAAAAAGATCAGAGTGGTTTCTACTTTGAGGTTCTTGTTAAAATAGATTTACACGGAGATTGTTTTGTGGTATTTTGTGATTGTTAAGCACTACCAAAAATATGACAAATTCAACTCTTGCCACCGTTCTTATTTCCGAATATCAGGTTCAGGTTAGCCTGGCTATGATATTGTCGTTTGTATTCTTTGCATTGATTGCATGTCTTGTTAAATATAGAAGTTTAGTGTATATGAGACTTGTTTATGCTCTGACTATTATCTTTGTATTGATTCCTCTTGTATATATAGCTAAATTGACAGGTGATACAGTTACATATGTTATTGGTACCTTCTTCGTCGCATGTACTGCTGGTAATATATTGTTTATAAGACCGAGCTTTGTGAAGAGTAATTTTATGTATATTGTCCCAGTAATGATTGTGTTGATTTTCGTATACTGGGCGCAGGCGATGTATAGGTTTGCCTGATTGATGGTTTTCTATTGTGCCGGTCCAGGAGGGATCGGCACTTTTTTATTGGTTAAGTTTATGTTATATTTTGAGTTATGGCCCTATCGTCTAACGGTTAGGACAGCAGGTTCTCAATCTGCTAATCGGAGTTCGATTCTCCGTGGGGTCACCATTTAGAGAGTGAGTGAAAGTGTTCGAGAAGGATAAATCTGGTATAGTAAATATATATGAATAATTTATCATTAGAAAATGTAAGTTCCTTAACGAATAATGAACTTGTCACCAGAATGGATGAAATTATCAATTCCGGTCAATTATCTGAAAGAGGTAACAAGATTCTACAACTAGAAGTCTCCAATATGATGAATACTGAGAAAGTTAAGAATTGGTCAAACGATTTTCAGAGAAAAATTGCATACAAAACTTTTCAAACTCTTTGGCAATTAAGGGTTTCTGAGTTCAAGCCAATTATTGATCATGGTCTTCCCGGAGATAAAGATGTCCAAAAACAATTTGATTGGCTTACTAATTATCAGTGGGTAATTATATCTAGTCGAATTGTTTTTGAATGTTTAAGAGATTTAATATATATGATTGACAAAGGAAAACCTCTTGAGGGAGGTAAAACTAAAAAAATTAAATCATGGTTAAAAGAAGAAAATAATAATTTTAAACCGCTAGCAATTTTACTAGTTAGAGGATTAAAATTTTCTAGACTAAAAAGGGAGCCAGAGATTCATAATAATTCAAACTATTCAAATAAGTTATTGTCTCTTTCTGTTGCAGAAATTGATAATTCTGTATTTAGTCTTACTAAATATATTAAACAATATTGGGGAGATATCTTGAAAATGGCTGATGGTCAAAACTTCGGTGGTTACCCTGTTTTTAGAGATGAATTTGATGATAAAGAGTGGTATCAATTAATAAAAGAAGGTGATATAAATAAAATAAACAATAAAATTGATGAGATGTTTGAAATAGTAGAAAGTGCTCGAGAAGGGTCAGACTAATTCTTAAATCTTGTTCAAAATGACATTACAGGGTATAACTGACCACAGTTCGAGCCCGAGAAGGTTCACCAAAAAGAGAGCTAGTTCGAGCACTCGAGAAGGGTTAATGGTAAATCCTATATAATTATTGTATATTATATTTATTATGAATAGATATTCAGACATAATAATGACTATATTCATCTCGGTCGCTCTAATAACCTTATCTGTGTTATCTTTAGATAAAGAAATATTGTCATCTAATTTTATTTTAATCTCCTCATTAATAGCGATATTTCATGGTATATCTATGAAAATTGCAGATTTATTAGATGAACACGGCATGAAATCATTCAAAGGATCGGCCATATATTATGGTATTTTATGGGGTGGTTTTGCATCCTTGTGGGTTATTGTAGATATACATCTTGCAAATGCTATTTTAGCTACTGTACTAGCCTTTCTGATAAGAATGAGGTTGGATTATAGAAATCATGCTATAGCAGCTGCTATGGTGATTATTACTTTTATATCTGTATCAAGTATAATACCTAGCGAATTTATTTTACTGTTTTCTGGATTTACACTGTTGGGATTAATAAAAGATCATTTAGGTGAAAGAAAGATAGCAAATAAAATATTTTATTATATAAGTGAATTTGCATCATATAGTATAATCACGTCTTTTGTTTATTCTATTATCTTGGGAAATTGGATTGTATTTATTGCTGTTACTTTATCAACTGTATCTTACGGTTTTGTTAAATTTTATTTTCATAAATGGGGGTATTGTAAAATAATTTAATTATATGTATCTACAAATCTTTATACCAACGATACTTGCCATACTTGCCTATATTTTAGGTAGATTTCGTGATAATAATAAGCAAATTTTTGATAAAAAATTAGAGATTTATTCAAACATTGTCATTGAAATAAGCCAACATAGATACCTTAAATTTTCTAATCAAACAGAAAGTGATGATTTGTTAATAAGATTATTTGCACCAGTAAGGTTGATTGGTGGTGATAGTGTTGTTGATGAAATTCGAGAGTATTTTTCACTTGTCTGTGAATATTTTAATTCAGTTGACGATAAAACAAAAAAACAAATAATAAATAAAATATCAAAAAGTGCAATGGATCTTGAGCAGTTAATGAGAAAAGATCTTGGAAAGAAAAGGGTTTTAACAAAAATGGAAATATTTTTTCACAATATGATTAAAAAATAATTTTATTATTTTTTAATCACTCTCGAGAAAGGTCGATTAAATATCGAAAAATCACTAAAAACAACCTTACCCAGTAATGAACCGCTTGGTTATATCCCTCAAGGGCTCACATTTTAGAGAGGTGGTTCGAGCCCTCGAGAAGACTTATATAAGTAATCCCGCTATATATTTTATTATTTAATGTGGTATAGTATAGGGCATGAAAATAATTTCTAGTATAATTCTATTTATTGGATTAATTATGGTTTTCACCCCTGTATATTCCTTTTTCGGAGGTGATCCATTAGGTGGTGGATATTTTACTTTATTTATTGGTCTACCTTTGATTTTGATTGGATTAACTTTATTCTTTAGTATAGTCTCATCACTCTTAATTTTTGTTGGAATTATAATATATTGGATTGGTCAGATATACTCTTTAACAGCAATTATTGTGATTGGATTAATAATTTTATCTATAGGATTATTGTATGGCATAAGTCAGGGTGTATATAAAATAATTAAAAATCATTAAGAACAACTTTATCTGATAATATAATGATATAATCACTGCATGTTTACCACTATCCTATCATCACTTGGAATCATAGTCTCAATTGCAATAGCTCACTATTTCTACTACCATCTATCTATAGACGAAATTGTTGAAAAAAGGGGATTCCTTTTTTATATCGCTTTGATCATCGGGGTGTTTGTCATATATATCACTATCATGTATCTCAAGTTCGAATTTCAGAATCCTCGTAGTTTGGTACTAGTATTGGAGAGATTGGTTTAATAATATAAACACATGACAGATCAAGAAATAGAAAATAAAATATACGAAATAATATCTTATGAGTCAGGTATACCTATTGATTCTTTGAATCATGATATTAACTTTGAGAATGATTTAGATGATACAGTCTTAGTAGAACTTGTTATGGCTATTGAAGATGCAGGTATTGTTGAAACTGAATTTGATGATAATGATGTTATGGATAAGGCAAAAACAATTGGTGAATTTATAGACTTGGTTAAATCCATGAGGAGAACAGAAGGAAGGTCTAAAAATTAGTGCTGGCATCAATTGTGTGTATAAACAGTTATGATATAATGACTTTATGCGTTTTATAAAATTTTACTTTCTACTTAACATTGTAATCTCTGTAGTTAGTATGGTAGATTTCCTTATATTAGGTAGTGCACTTAGTGTTCTCGTAGGTACGCTGGAATTAATAAATTTAATCTTTACTGTTGTCGCAGTGTTTAAAATTCGTAAATTAAAACTATCAAATATGACAAAATTATTTCCCATATTTGTCATTCTACTCACATTATTTATAATAATATTAACCGTGATATTTGCAGGTGGTGCTTATGAACTTGCTAGTAATGGATCAAGTATTCAAAAAGCTGTGCTCGCCACCCCTTATTGGATTTTGATATTGGATCAAGTAACATATTTTATTTTTATGATTTGGGCAATTAATATATTTTGGAAGCTTAAAAGAATCTATTAATAAAAAATGAATCATATTTACTTCTATAAAATCATAAAATTTATATATTGGTCTAGTCCAATTTTGAAACTAATTTCAAACACAAAGGATGCTATTTCAGATGGTTATGATGAGAGATTTATAACAGACCCTGGTCACACCAGAATCAAAATATATGACAAAGTTGTAATAAGCCTCAGCTGGATCGTCACTTTATTCATTGTAATTCCCAGCAGTATTCATTATATGGGAATGTATTCAAATAATTATGTTTTTGTCACTGCTGTGATATTTTTTCCTTATATTGCCAATGTTTGGATAACAGTTTTACTATATGCTAATTCTATTGTTCTTTCTGTTTATAACAATAATAGAAAGAATATAATTTGTAGGATAAACAAAAAAGAAGGCGTTTGGTAGTTTGTTTGTACGTCAATACTTGTTTTATTTTAATTATAAAAACATGCTATATTAACCCTATATGTCAACAATAATCAAAAAATACTCCCTGAATGGTTTGATACTATACAGTCAGGGCAGAAAAATATGAACTTAGATTAGCTGATTGATATGATATAATACCCAATATGAACATCAGGCTCTCTGATTATATAAAAGCTATATTTGTCATTATGATCACTTGGTATTTTATCTATTGTCTAAGATCATTGGAAAATTTTCACATTGTAACTATTGTGAATTTGATAATACATGAAGCGGGTCATTCTATCTTATTATTTTTTGGACAATTTATACAAGTGTTAGGAGGTTCATTATTTCAAGTTTTTGTACCGCTTATTTTTGCGGTTTACTTTTTTATAAGAGAGGATATTTACTCTTCTGGTATTATATTACTATGGGTAGGTGAGAGTGTCATCGAAGTTTCTAGATATGCAAGTGATGCCACCCTGATGCAATTACCATTACTTGGAGGGGATAATGTTATACATGATTGGAATTGGTTGCTGTCTTATACTAATCTTCTTCAACACACTTCACTGATAGCTTCTATTATATTTACGGTTGGAGTGTTGATTATGATAGGGGGTTTTATGGTGGCTTTTGGCTCTATTGTGCGTAGGGTTTATAGGAGAGGTATAAATATCTAAAATATTCGCTTCTTATATCCATAAAAAATATATGTTATCATTTAACCATGAATAAAGAATCTAACCCTAGTCACCAAGAAAGAAAAGAGAGGTTAATCACTAGCCTAGATAGTAAAATCGATTTTGTTAAATCTTTGCACAGTTTTATATTGAGTTTGGACGATGAAAGAAATACAATCGAGGCTAGTGATTTACAGATAAATCTATGGGATATGTTGGAAGCTCATATTGGAGAAGTTGAAGGTTTGATAGATGGTTTTGAAAAGGTCAAAAGAGAAAGAGATTTGAAAATATAGAAAAACACAGAAGAAGTTAGTTTTAGATTGGCTTGGCCAAAAGAAAAGAGAGAAAGATCTGCTGAACATAGAAAGTTGGTAGAAGATTATGAAGTTGAGATTGGTGAAATAGAGAAAGATCCAGAAGTTTTATATATAAAACAACTTATTGATTACGTTACTTATTTAAAAAATCTGAGAAAAGATCGTGATGAGTATAAAAAGATTTATGATGAAGAAGGTGGTGTCTTTAAGAAAGATGGATTGCTTGCCAAAAAGATCAGTAATTTTTTGCTTGAAAGATACAAAACTGCACCTAAAGGACCAAAACAGGGTAATCTTGGAAATGCAAATTATGTTAATTATATTAAAGATGTTAAATTTAAAGGCTTAGCTACTGTTGTTGTTTTCAAAAGTAATGCACGTTCAAGATTAAGAGACTTTAATTATTTGGGAGGTAGAAGTTATGGAAAAAGTTCTATATACTTTTGCTTTGATGACGATATAGATGGTCAAATCGATCAACATGAATATAATCATACTTTATTTGGTGCACATGTTGATCATACTATAGTTTATCGTCAGAAATTTATCGGAAATATACATAGTATGTTACAAAAAGATGATTTGGGTGATTTATTAAAAGTTGCGGCCGGAAATATGGGTAAGGAAGAAGTGGATAAAAGTAAAATGGTTAATAGATATATTTCCACATATTATAAAAAATTAATGGGGGAGATTTTTGCAGATTTAAGCAATATATTTAACAATCAACTTGCTGATGGTTTTTATGGACATTTTGATAGTAGTATAGGGGATCTTAAGAGATATCATAATATTAACATTAAAGACGATGCTACCAAAAAGATGATTAATGAGTCTTATAGAAAACTTATGAGTAATCTTAATAGATATGTGGGTGAATTGGCAAAATTAGTTTATTGTTCAAATGCTTTAAATGTAAATGAAGAAACTATGGCAGCTTTTTTGGTATTGAGTGGAGACACAAGAAAGACATTGAGGTATTTGGTAGAAAAATTTGGAGAGGCTAAGATGCATGAAGTTTTGGAAGGTTTTGATGATACAAAAGATAAGATACATAAAAGTAATATTGATAAGGAATTAAGTAAGATATTGAATGGGACAGATGGTGATTCAACAGAAGAGGAATAATTTTTAATTTTCTCTATTTTTTACTATCTTTTTTACACGTTCGTTTATTCGTTCATAGTTATTTTCATGATCCTTTGCAGCGGCTGTAAAAGCTTCTTCTCTAAGTGGTTTTTCGATAATCTTATGAGCCTCATGCTCTAACGTTCCCTCCTTGTCATACAACTTCAAATATTCTTCGCGAAAGTCAGTATTTGATGTAACGGATATATATAATGTCTTGGCATAGTCTATAGCTGCTCTTGCATAACTTGTCACAGGCTTTTCATGGAATTGTTTTGCGTGAGCCATTTCAGCAATAAAATCTTCAGAAAAATCTAGCGCCATGGTGTCAGCAGCTAAGTTAATGGTATTGGTTATTGAATTATAGTATGACGCACGGTGTCGTCCTTCTATAAACCAACGAATGTTTGGACTTCCATAATCTTTTTCAAACTTCCATAAAACATCATGTAAGTTTTTCATAAAAAAATTAGAATTAATTACTTCTAGAAACATATCCATTCGTGAATTATATAAACCTTGATCCTTATTTTTTTTATTGAATTCTGTGAATTCAACCATGGACCATGTGTCCATATTTTCAGGAATTGAAATATCACCTTCACTACAAATCTTTATAGTAATTTTTTTACAAATAAGTAATTTTTCTTTTTCTGTAAAAGATTCTTTTCCACAAAGAAGATTTAAAATATGTTCCGTCTCTTTATCTGAGTGGGTAAAACTATCTCCTTCTTGTTCGACTCTGTTTCTATGTTGATATACGTGATTAATAATAAGTCCTAGAGTTGTGGCAGCGATACTCATAGATAAAGCTTTTAAGAATTTTCCCCTTTTTTTAGGCTTTTGTATTTCAATGTCACCCGATAAATCTTTTTCAATTGCATCAGAAAAACCCTCGATAGGTAATTGTTCGATTGTTGATTCAGGGTTAAATTTTTCCATGGGTGTATTATATCATTTTTTTATAATTAGAAAATATAAAGATTTAAAATATGTTCAAGATGAGAATCAATTAAGGGTTAATGATTATAGATCAAGTAATGAGTTGTTGTCTAAGTTTTTGGATTATGTGGTAAAATAAATTATATGCAAAATAATCAAAAAGGTTCTACAACTTTAATATTGACAATAACTACACTATTGATTATTGCTGCGGGGGTATATGTTTACACAAAATATTATTCAAAATCAGAATCCGAAAAAGTATTCGAAACTAATCAGATCCAAGATAAAAAAATATTAAAAATTGAAGATATTGTTGGGGTATGGCAGAAATCTCCTGTAATAGCAGCTGGTTGGGATGAGAGATATCAGTTTTTTGTATCAGGTAAATATAATCATAGGCCTTCGCAAATGGTTTGTGATTCTTCAGATAGGGGAGATTCTGGACATTGGAAAATAAATAATGATAATAGTATAGAATTAAATATTGTCCAAAAAATATTTGTTGATGAGAAACAAATAACACCTGATGATTTTGGTGGTTGTGGTACACCAAATATTATTAACAAGGTATCTCTAGATAAAATAGTTATTGTCGATGAATGTGCAGGAGTAAAAAGTAATCCCGAGTCATTAACCTGTATGATATTAGATGGGGTTGAATATTATAGGATGTCGAAAGATCCAAAAAATAATATGGATTCTGAGCTTGATAATGAACCGAATTTATCAGTCACATCTACACAACAAGAAATAATAAAAGATGGAAATCATTTTGTTTTTGTAAAAGATATATATAGTAATGAAGGTAATCTATATATGGTTTTTGATAAAATAGAGTTAATTAATGGAGGTCACCGAATATCAAATACTAATCCATTACTTAGAACTCTGCCGATAGCTGAAGATACGAATATAGAATTAGATTCAAATTCAGGTTCTGGACTTGAATTGAAAAAATTTACAACCGATGAACTTTGGCAATATATTCAAAAATATACTATTCTAGAAAAAGAGGGTAAATATGTGGATCATAAAACTTTATATACAGATTTTCTGCATCGAGATGAAACTATATTGATCACTGTAAAAAATGGAATCGTTACAGAAATAAGATTTTGGTGGTTTGCTGGATAAAATAATTTTTAGTTTATTTGCTATAATAAACCCATGAAAAAAATAACACTCTATACCTTTAGTTTATTATTAACCATATTAGCCGGTCTATTACTAATATTATTACCAATGGATGAAGTTTATTCTTCTATGCTCTTAGCCACTGCTCTTATGATATTGTCATGTATACTACGTTCTGTATCCAAAGATTCAAACAAGAAGGCCTGGGATCTTATTGTTTTATTTGCAGTTATAATTCCCGTCATCTCTGTAAGATTATTTTCTCCGATGACTATGTTTTTTGTCTCATATGATCAGACTTTTATTAAGATTATTGCAGGTATAATAATATTCATCTCAATAATTCAACTAATAATTCCTATAAGAGATCAAAAAAATATCGACAGACTAAAAGATATTAAAAATAATAGAATCTTATTTTTGGTATCACTTATCTTAACCGTCTTAACTTTTTTTGGTCTCGACATATATGGAAAAAAGATAGATATATATAATACACTTTCATCAACTGAAAGAGTGTATCTATATAGTTACAGAAAATATTCTCCCGAGGTAATAGAAACTGCTTTTAAAGATATTGAAAATGGTAATGGTCAGATTGAGTTTAAAATGGCTATAGAATATTTTGGAAAAATGCCAAATATGAATGATGTTGATAAAAAGAGATTACATGGTGTTTTATTTTCAAAAACAGTAAATGAGGTTGGTTTTGAAACTCAGATAAGTTTGATGATAAAGCTTGATCCAGAGCGTACTATCGATATTCTTGAGGATTTGACTTTGGATAGTAGTTTTAATATTAGATTGGAAGTGCTTGGATTCTTGGGAAGGATAGTGGGGGATAATCCAGGATTGAAAGATAAGGCGTGCGTTGTTGGCAAGAAAGTCTATCAGATGGCAAAAGATCAGACAGCTAAAGATGAGTCTGGGTTGATAAGGTTAGATTTTAAGAATTATGGAGGGGGTTTTAGGGAGTTGTGTGGGATAGAGTAGTGATGGATTTAAATTAAATATCTTGCTAATATAAATAATATGCCCAATAAAACCAATTCGATATTTGATCTAGAATCACAAGAGATTGTAAAGAAAATAGTAAAACTATTTTTTAATAATGTAAAAGGTAAAACTCCTGATGTTACTAATCAAAATCAAAACCATGATGGAAGAAAGGGTCACTGGTTAGAAACTCAGATGGGTATAAAACATAATTCAAACAATGATGCAGATATTTATGGTTATGAGATGAAAAACAAAACCACCAGTAAAACGACTTTTGGAGACTGGTCTGCTGATTACTACATATATAAAGATGAAAAATATTTTCCTAAAGACAGGTCTATTGTCAATAGAGATAAATTTATGACAATTTTTGGAGGTCCAAGTACAGAATACGAGGGTCGATATTCTTGGTCTGGAAAATGTGCTCCAAAGGTTAAGAAATATAACGATGTCGGTCAAACACTGATTGTTGATAAAAATAAAAACATATTAGCTCTATATTCATATTCAAAAGATATGAGAAAAGATAAAAATAAAATAATACCAAAAAAAATGCAGATTGATGGTTTGATATTGGCTAGATGGGATATGCTGTCTATAAAAAACAAACTCGAGAGAAAATTTAATAAAAGAGGATGGTTCAAATGTGAAATGGATAAAAAGATTAATATCTACATGAGTATAGTTTTTGGAGGACCTATAAAATTTTCTTCTTGGATCAGAGGAGTGGAAAATGGATTAATTTATTTTGATTCAGGGATGCATATTGGTAACATAAGACCATATTCAAACTGGAGAGCTGATAATAAATACTGGGAATCTCTCATTGTGGCTAGGTATTAAAGTTTATTTTTTATATTTTCCGATGGAATTATTTGGTATTTTATCTAATGTTTTCATAATTTGTTTTGCTAAAGCTTCTATCACTGGGACTGTGACACTATTACCAAATTGTTTATAAGCTTTATTGTCACTTACTGGAATTATGAAATCTTCAGGAAAGCCTTGTAGTCTCGCCGCCTCTCTGGGAGTTACCTTTCTAGGATTTTTATTTTCTTGTTTTATCATTATCTCTGATCCATCTTTATAATATCTGGCGGATATTGTACTTGTATATTCTGAATTTTTATCAAACATAGAGTATCCAAAACCATTACCTTTTTCTTTATGCATTAATTTTCGTCTCTGATGTCCCGCCCATAATTTATCTGATATTGTATATTTTGGATCAACTTTTTTTTCCAATATATCCCATACTTTTGTTTGGATTTTGGGTTCTATGGGAAAAGTAAAATCGACGTCATCTTTAAAGGCTATTATGTATATTCTTGATCTATTCTGGGGTACTCCAAAATCTTTAGCATTTAATATTTTATACGATACCTTATAGCCAAGATTTTCTATAGTCTTTAATATAACTTTTAATGTATTACCTTTATCATGTCCTGCTAAATTTCTAACATTTTCTAAAAAGACCACAGATGGTTTGTGATACTCTATTATTCTAGCTATGTCAAAAAATAAAGTTCCTCTAGTATCTTTAAATCCTTTTTTAAATCCAGCTTGAGAGAAAGGTTGACAAGGGAATCCTGCTAAAAGCATATCAAAATTAGGTATTTCTTCTGGCTTTATTTTTGTTATGTCTCCGTATGGTATTTCATTAAAATTAGTGGCATATGTTTTTTGAGCAGCTTCGTCCCACTCAGAAGTGAAAACACATTCTCCTCCAGCGCTTTCAAACCCTAATCTTATTCCTCCTATGCCTGCAAATAGATCTATAAATTTGAATTTACTACTTTTTTTACTTTTTTTGACTTTAGGTATGTCAAAAAAGCTTATAGGCGTATGTATTTTTGTTTTTAATTGATTTTTATTTGTCATA
>CAIZLB010000029.1 GCA_903933735.1 uncultured bacterium
AAGTTCATGATCCTGAAAAAATAAAAAGTAGAGTAACTTTCAAAAATAAACATGAGACTTATATAATAGTTATAGCCAAAAAAATATCAAATGAAGAGATATTTAAAAATACACCTCAACAAAGTGACTATGTAGAATGTTGGAAAAAAGAAGAAAATATTAAAGAACAAAATGTTAAAAAATTAATAAGAAAGATGAAACAGATATACAACAAACTATTTATAAGATATGATAAAAAATTCTTTACTAAAATAAAATAAATATTATTATGAAAATAGCAATACTCTATGTATGTACTGGTAAATATGAGATATTCTGGAAAGATTTTTATCTAAGTTCTGAAAAATATTTTGTAAATGATATTGAAAAACATTATTTTGTATTTACTGATGCAAAAGAGATATTTGATCAGAAAAATAACACCAGAATACACAAAATAGATCAAAAGATTATGGGCTGGCCGTATGACACCTTAAAAAGATATGAGATGTTTAGTAAACACAAAAAAGAATTGGAGGGATTCGACTATATAGTTTTTTTAAATGCTAATTTATTATTCCTAGAGAAAGTAACAGGAGAAGAGTTTTTGCCTCAAGGAGATGAGAAGATATTAGCTTGTCTACATCCTGTATTTTATAAAAAAGATAGACATATTTACACATATGAGAAAAATAAGGATTCAGAGGCATATATAGACATATCAGACGATAATAAAGATTACTATTATTATCAAGGCGCGATCAATGGTGGACGTGCAAAAGAGTTTATAGAGGTGATAGCAAAACTACAATCCAAAATAGACAAAGATCTTGAAAAGAATATCATCTCGGTTTGGTGGGACGAATCACATTGGAATAAATACTTAGATGATCATAGGGAAAATCTAAAGACAATATCCCCTTCCTATCTATATCCAGAAAATTTTAACCTACCTCTCGAGCCAAAAATAATGATACGAAACAAAGATCAATTTGGTCATCTGGAAAGTATAAGAAATATTAAGGTAAAATTATCAAGAACATTGATAAAGAATATATACAGTAGAATAAAAAATAAAATCAAATATTCGTTATTTAAAATATATGACTCTATCGTGTTCACCCAAAAAGGTATATTTAGATTAAAAAATAAAAATATAAATTCCGATAGAAAAATATCTGTTGTTATTACTTATTTCAATAGACACGATACAATACATAAAGCATTGTATAATATACTGGCCGACAACAGAGTCGATGAGATACTTATAGTGGACGATCATTCTGAAAATGCATCTTTTTCTTATTTACAAGATCTCGTCAAAAAAATAAATAATCCTAAAGTAAAAGTAATCAGAAATGACGTTAACTTAGGTGTTTATAAGAATAAAATATATTCCGTAAACAAAGCCAAGAATGATTGGTTAATATTATTAGATTCAGATAACACAATAACTTTAGATTATTTAAACACTGTATTTTCTATAGAGAAATGGGATGATGATACCATATACGGACCAGTTTTTGGTTGGCCTTTAATAGATAATACCAAAATAGCAGGAAAAACATATACAATTTCAGATAT
>CAIZLB010000030.1 GCA_903933735.1 uncultured bacterium
CTCAAAGCTTTTCGTTTATTTTCTTAATATTTTTCTTAATATTTTTTAATAAAGAAAACACAGTGAAGAACAGAGTTATTTCAGTGTTCACATTATTGTGCATAGCCTTATCAAATATACATGTTTTATTCATAACAACATTTTATATAATTAGCTATTTTTTATATTTATTATGTAATAAACATTTTACAGAATTAAAAATAAAAATTATAGACTCTGTTTTTGCTGCACTCTTATCATTATTTTGGTTTTTGCCAATGTTATATTATTACAATTTTTCCGGAGCGAAATCATCAAATTATGGTGGTGAATTTTACATAGATACATTTTTACTTATATCTGTTGTATTATCTTTAATTGCGATGAATATCGCACACATAGAAAAAAATAAAAGTATTTTTATATTATCCATCTATACATTTTTAATATCCATTCTTAATTATTTACCAATAACAGACTTAATAGTGCAGTTACCGCTGCATGTAAAAAGATGGGCTATAGTGCCGATACTTTTTATACCTATATTATCTATTTATATTTTTACTAAAAATAGATTATTTAAAGTAGTAACAATCATAACATTAATATATCTATCTACTGTATATCTACAATCTATAAATTTACAAAATACGAAAGGCTTTTATATGACAGCAAATGGTGATAAATTTCCAGAAATGATTGATTGGATAAAAGAAAATGAAGACAGTAACAATCTCATCAATGTAGAGAGTTCATATATTAATAGTGTGTCAGACTTTTGGTATATTCATGCATTACTTGGTATGAATAATATAAACACAACGTATTCAATCTTAAGAGAGTCATCGTCTATGAGTTTTGCCTTTGCTGCTATACGAAACTCGATATCTTCAGACCAAGAATCGATTGGTACGAAATTTAATCTATATGATCAAAATATCATTGGTAATCATTTTATATCTCAAGGAATAGACCTCGGCATAACGCATTTCTTAATTAAGAGTGATTTTTCAAAAGAAATACTGTCTAAAAGCAAATTTGTCATCTTGGAGAAAAGATTTAATCAATGGAATCTATATAAGGCAATACAACCTGTCCCAAAGACATCTAATGAAGATCTAAAAACAATATTAACTTATACTGATTTTAATTTAAAAAAGAATACCGATAACAATTTCGATCTTACAAGGATTAGCGAGGAGCTGATCTGGGGTAATAATTTGGATATGATTTTTTATATATCAGACAAATCAGACTTATCTGAAGATATAAATTATATAGATGCGTCGGGTATATTTATAACTCAATACAAATATTCAGACATTGATAAGGCATATGATAATATATTAAAAATGAGCTTGATCAGACCTGTCTTTCTTTTAAAGAATGTTGATAATGATTTATTTAACAAAATACATAAAGATCTTTCAAATAAAAATAATATTTATTTTATAAACAATGATAAATCATCTATAAACAGTGAAGAGTCTCATCAGTATTATGAAAATGTATTTGGTTTTATGGAATTTAAAGTCAAAGATTTTAAATCAGATGGTTTTACATATATAAGACAATCTTATTTTCCAAATCCTGAAAATAAATATAAACAATATATAGCTACACCGTTTTATATATTGGAATCTAAAACACAGACGAACGATGACAAAATGAATATAATAAACATAGCAAAATACATAAGTATATTTTCACTAATTATTACGATAATATATTTTATCTATATTTACCGGAAAAATAATTATGATGTATCTTCATAAAATCCTTTAGAGATTTATAAACATCTCTAAAAATCCTGAATTGAGATCCTGGTTGTGACTTATAATTGACAGAAACTTCTTTTATCGAGTATCCGTTTTTTTGAGCTAAAAACAATAATTCTAAATCAAAAGCATATCTATCTATACTCATTTTGTTAAAAATTATCTTGGCTAAATTAGTTGGTAATAATTTAAATGGACATTGTGTATCATGAATACCTTTTACAAGAGTTTTGTTCAATAAGTATCCAGTAAGACTGATGAGCCTTCTTGCAGCCCTTTTAATACTTAAATTATAAACATATTTATTTAATTTTCTTGAGCCAATAATTATATCAAAATTTTTTATATACGGAATCAGAAGGTTTAAATCGAACATAGATACAGCATTGTCAGAGTCTATATAAATAATATAATCTCCATTGCTGTTACAAACCCCAGTTTTTACAGCCCTACCCTTACCTTGATTGTTATCGTGTTTTAAAATTTTTATATTTAAATTTAGAGAGTCTTTTTTTATTTTATTTACGATTGATAAAGTATTATCTTTTGATCCATCATCGATTAACACAATCTCATAATTGGTAAAATACTTACTTTCATCAGAATCTATATATGAGAACAAATTATGCAAAGTATTCCCGATACGAAATTCTTCATTATACATAGGTATAATTATAGATAAGGTCATATCTGAATTATATCTGTGCTTTGAATGTCCAGTTTTTATTGGCATAATAATTCCATAATAATACCACAATAGATATGATTACTTTAGCTAACATATACCATAACATAAAAATTTTATTTAAAATAAACATCAATATTGTTGTAAACAATAAACCAATAATAGATATAATCATAAATTTTAAATATTTTATATGATATAA
>CAIZLB010000031.1 GCA_903933735.1 uncultured bacterium
ATATATCACATACTCTAAAGACACACAGTCACTTACTCAACTTGTTAAAGTCACGGGAGGTCAAAACCTAATCATCACAGGTCAAACAGGTAACAAACCCCTAAACTACAAAGCTCCAAACAAGTCAGGACGATACATCGTTGATCAAGGTGACAGTATTCCTCTTGTTGTTGAAGTGCTTACCACTGTCAACAAGACTGATGCTAAGAGAGGGGGACTTTGGGGTTGGGTTAGGGAGTGGTTTAGGTAATCAAATGACTTCCTTTTTTAATCAAAGAGATATATAATATATATATCAATAAATTAATAACAATTTAAAATAATAAAAATTAAAACATGCAAACAGGTATTTTAGACAAAACAAGATTATCAGCTAACCTTCTGATGATAATACTTGTAGGATTAAACATCTTCTTTAGTATTCAATATACACAAAACATGAAGTTGAATGATGCCAAAGAAGCAGCTGAATCAGCAAAGACAGAAGAAAGACTTAAAACATCAAGATTTATGAAATTGTTTGTTGATAAAGTCTTGGGTACAAACGGTACAATATCATTTGATGACCGTGTTAAGTTAGAGAGTGATATCAGATCTCTAGGTGATCAAGCCCTAGTAAAACAATGGGATCTATTTGTGGCAAGTAAAGACAGTGACAGTGCCCAAAAGAACGCCGTTACTTTGATGAGTTTGCTTTCAAGTAAGATGATATAGTTATTAAGATTATTAATCGTTTTTGATGAAGATAAACCACATTTATTTTGTGTGGTTTGTTTTTTTGTTTTAAATATCAATATTTACTTTACTCAGACACAAAAAAACCACCTCAAGGCAGTTTTTAATTGTGCGACTTATATTCCTTATGAGCTTTAGCGAATTAGGAATATAGAAGTACCCTTGTGGTGCGGACGGTCAGGAATCGAAGTCTACGACTTCAGTACACCTTTGCAATTTTTTCGAAATTAAAATTTCTCAAAAACATCGTAAAGCTTTTCGATTCCTAAAAAAGCTCCGCTTTTTTAACTCTAAAGTATCGTAACAATTTGTGCGTCTGGTAGGAATCGAAGCTTACAGCTTCAGTACACCTTTGCAATTTTTTCGAAATTAAAATTTCTCAAAAATATAGCAAAGCTTTTCGATTCCTACACGTAAGCCGAACTATCGGCTTACTCAGACACAAAAAAACCACCTCACGGTGATTTTTTATTGTGCGTCTGGTAGGAATCGAACCTACGACCCTCTGCTTAAAAGGCAGGTGCTCTACCGACTGAGCTACAGACGCAATTGATATATTTATGTATAATACACCATATGAAAATAAAAGTCCATATTTTATTACCAGATATAAGAAGCGCCTATAACGTAGGTTCTATATTTAGATCAGCTGACTGTTTTGGTATAGAAAAGATATATTTATCAGGCACAACCCCGACCCCTATAGATCGTTTTGGTAGATCAAACTCTGGTGCCCAAAAGGAGATATCCAAGACTGCGTTAGGGGCTGAGAAAGATATTATGTGGGAGTATATAGATGATATAAATAAATTCATCACAAAAATAAAAAATGATGGTTTCATAATAGTTAGTATAGAGCAAGATAAAAAATCCATTGACTTGAAAGATTTTCTAAAAATAAAAAATAAAAATAATATACAAAATATATTGCTGGTTTTCGGTAACGAAGTTGATGGTATTGATAAAAATATTTTAAAAAAATCAGATCATATAGTTGAGATACCATTGAAAGGGAATAAAGAATCTTTGAATGTTTCTGTCTGTGCGGGATTAATTATGCACATTCTTTAAAGCAAACTTTATTTTCTGTTCAAGGGTCATGTCTTTATCTGTTATGTTGTTTATGGCATCTTTAGCTTCTTTTGGAGTGTAGCCCATAGACTTTAGAGCTTCAAAAACATCCATGTTTTCTGACATAGTAACATTGTTATTTTCACTTGATGTACCATTAAATTCAAAGGCGATTTTAGGTAATTTATCTTTTAACTCCATAACTATCTTCTCGGCAATCTTTTTACCGATACCTGATATTTGTGTTAGGTATGCGACATTGTTTTTTATAACATTGTCATATAGTATCTGTGAACCAGATAATGCTAGTATCTGCAATGCGGACTTCGGACCTATACCTGATATAGAGGTTAGCTGTTCAAACATTATCTTTTCAGATCTTTCTAAGAAACCATAAAGCTCGAAAGCATCTTCTCTTACATGTGTATATATATGTAGACTGATATTTTGATTAAGGTTTAAACTATCGATTTGATTTTTATCTATTTGCACTTCATAACCTACACCAGAATCTGTTAGTACACAGATATTTTTTTGATTTATAAATTTAACTGTGCCTTCTATGTATGAGATCATTTTTTATTTTTTAATTTTAGTTGTGGTGGCTGTACTTGTAGCCACAACAGTACTTGTTGTTGTCGCTGTTTTGGGATCTATAAATACTACACCAGCATTTATTATAATGTCTTTGTCCACAGAAAAGATATAAGCTATTCTGTTTTTGTATAATATTATCAGATAGTCTCCCACAGAAGCATCTTTGAAGAAAGGATCTTCCATCTTATTAGTTATTTTTCTAATATCAACCTGTTCGTTTTGGGGAAGTATTATATGTCTTGATAATTGTTTTTTCACCATCTCAGCTTCAGCTTTAGATTGTTCAACCGTATTCTTTGATGATTTATTTGGCAATAGTAAAAATACAATTAGACCCAAGATAATCACCCCTAGTATTATTAGATACATAGGCTTTATCTGAGACATCAGACTCATGAATCTTTTATAGCTCAAAGTGTTTGACTTGATTTTATTTTCTACAGGTTCCTCTGATTCTTTATATTTTGATTCTACATACATCGGCTCTTCTGGTGTGTATTCTTCTGTTTTTGCTTTCACCGCAGTTTTGCGAACTCGTTTTTTAATAGGTGACACTTCTGGTGTCGGTATTATATCAGATATAATGTTTTGATTACTTTGATTATTAGGTCTTATATCTTGTATTGATTTTTTTGTTTCCATGTATGTAAATTATAGAGGGTTATTGATAGAATATCAATGTTTTAAACTGTACACATAGACCCTTGATTAAAATTAAGATATATGATAAGGTATAAGTCAATATGTACTCAAAAAAATCAATAGATTCTGATAACTCATCTAGAGCTTCTAATAAAGGTAAATTTGTAAAAGCAAAAAGTTCTAACAGAGATAGTGGATTCGATAAAAACAATATTAATAAAAAAGAAAGTTTAACTTACAATAGAGCACCTAAAAGAGACAGAGATTTTGGTGGTTTTGGTAATAAACCTATATTTAACAGTACCTCAAATGGTAGAAGGGCTGACTCTAGACCTGCGTCTAGGTCTTCATATCAAGCTGACAACACCGCGGCTCATTCTCCTCGATACAGAGCGCCGTCACCTCGTTTTGGTAGCAATACAGGACCTCGTTCAACTTCAAGGTCTTCATTTCGTCCAACTTTTGGATCTCGTCCACCTTCAAGGTTTGGAGGAGGTTCAGGTATGAGACGATCTGGCGGTAGACAGTCTGAACGTATAGATTATTCAAAATTCATCAATAAACCCGAAAAAGGGGATTTGGAAATAAAAATCAAAAAAGTTGAAGTAAAACACAAGTTTGCTGATTTTAACTTCGATGAAATTGTAAATAAGAACTTGGCAAATAGGGGGTATGAAATACCTACACCAATACAGGACCAGACCATCATGTATGCTCTTAAAGGACAAGATGTTTTGGGTTTGGCTAATACTGGTTCAGGTAAAACAGCGGCCTTTCTCTTGCCTTTGATACAAAAAGTTCTGACTGATAAAAGTCAAAAAGTTATGATCATTGCTCCGACACGTGAGTTGGCTATGCAGATCAATAAAGAGTTTGAAGATTTTTCACAAGGATTAAAAATATTTTCAACTGTATGTGTTGGAGGTATGCCGATATTTCGCCAAATACAAAATTTAAGATTGGTAAATCATTTTATTATCGGTACTCCAGGAAGAATAAAAGATCTTGCACATAGGAGATGTATCGATTACGGTCAATTTGCATCTATAGTTCTAGATGAGGTTGATCACATGTTAGACATGGGATTCGTCGACGATATAACAGAGATATTAAAAGGTATTAATCCAGAGAGGCAATCTCTATTCTTCTCTGCAACTATGCCGGCACGTATAAAAACTCTTGTACAGAAGTTTCAAAAAGATCCATTTGTTATAGATATTACAGTTCCTGGTTCTACAAAAACAGTTGAGCAAGATATTATAAAAGTTGATAAAAGAGAAAAATTTGATACTCTTATAAAACTTCTAGAAACTGAAAAAGCCACAAGAACTTTGATCTTTGTTGAAACAAAGAGAGAAGTGGAAGAAGTTGAGCAAAGATTGCGAGCGGCTGGTCTATCTGTCGGCTATCTACATGGTGACAAAAGACAAAGAGAAAGAGCTAGAACTCTCGATCAATTCAAAACAGGTATATTGAGTGTCTTAGTTGCAACTGATGTTGCTGCTCGTGGTATAGATGTTAAAGATATATCTCACGTCATAAACTATACAGTTCCACAAACTCATGATGATTATGTTCATCGTGTAGGTCGTGCTGGACGTGCAGGAAAGACAGGTAAAGCGTTTACTTTTGTATAAAAACCTTCATAAGAAAATGACTATCCCCATCCAGGATAGTCATTTTCATTATTCAGGTTTGGTTGGCGAGAGTTTTCATATAAATTATTTTATGGAATGACACTTTGCCCTAGGCAAAGCGCTTCGCAGACCATTTGTCCTAGACAAATGGTCGAGGACTGAAACGGAATGGAGTAAAATAATTTATTTTAATGTGCCAGCGAATACAACTCTATCCTGATATCATCACCTATAACACTACCCAAACTATTCTTACACGCCAACAATGTCCCTCCCGTAGAGGAAACATCATCAATAATACAGATCATGACTTTTGAATTTTTACATATATTTTTAAGATATCTTTTATTCCAAAAATTTACATAATATCTTTCATTTAAGTTCTTAGTTCTTGTTTTTCTGGTACCGTCTATGTGTTGAGCTTTTTTATTCTTTAAATGTTTTTTATCTATAGAAAATATGTTTTTAAAACTATAATTATTATTATCTGTTTTAAAGTAAAAACACAAGTATTTTTTGACTTGCATGACTAAATTTCCCATAGAGTCTATATTTTTTTCTTTTCGATAAAACATAGTCGATGGAGGATATGTGAATATTATATTATAATCACTATAATCTAAAATGGTATTTATGCATATGTCTGTTGCTATGTTAAGCAGGTATTTATTATTTGATTTGTTCTTAAACTTGTATTGATCAAAGATATTTCTTGTATGTGTATTTTTGTAAATATCAATATACCATATAGGTATTATTGTTTGTTTTTCTGTTGTTTGGTTGATATTTTTATATGACATAGTATCTTTATACAACAATAGGGATAAAGTTATCATAAAGAAATTATAAACAAAATCTAATATAATAGATTTAAAATCTATTATATTGTATAATTTAACTAAATATGTCTTTTTTTAATAGTAACATTTTTTCAAAATCGGATAATAGTGTGATCGGTATCGATATAGGATCATCTTCTTTGAAAATTGTTCAAATTAAAAAAGAAAGAGGAAGGGCGGTGCTTCAGACTTATGGTGAATTAGGATTAGGTCCTTACAATAAACTATCCATAGGTCAAATAGTTACTCTTGCTCCAGATCAACTTGCTAGCATAATATTGGATTTATTAAAAGAAGCTGGTATAACAACTTCTGTTGGTGGCATGTCAATACCACTCAAATTAAGTTTGGTTACTGTTATGGATATACCAAAAGTCGAAGAGAGGGAGGAGAGAAATGTCGTTGAATTAGAAGCTCGGAAATACATACCGGTATCCATCTCAGAAGTAACTTTAGATTATTCTGTTATCCCTCAAGTTGACGATTCCAGTCTCGAATTTATAGAGTCAGAATCAGATGACGATAAACAGACAAAGAAAGAAACACCAGAAAGAAAACAAAAAGTTTTATTAGTGGCTATACATAATCAAGTCTTGAATAATTATTCAAAGATAGTCCAAGATTCAAATTTGAATATACAGTTCTTCGAGGTAGAGGCGTTTGCCACAGCAAGGGGTAGTCTGTCCGGAGAAAGGTCACCTTCTATGATTATTGATGTAGGTGCTGCTTCAGTTAAAATATACATAATAGACAACGGTGTACTTCTCTCTTCTCACAATATAAACAGAGGTGGTCAAGATATCTCTTTTTCAATATCCAAAGGATTGGGGGTGCCATTTGATCAGGCTGAACATTTGAAGAGATCTCTTGGAAAAGTTAAGATACAGGAAGAAGCTAAGATAAGAGAGCTTATCAGTATCCATGAAGAATTTATTATATCTGAAGTCAAAACAGTTCTGTCTACATTTCAAAAAAATATGAATGTGACTGTTCTAAAGATAATATTAACAGGCGGAGGTTCTTCGCTTGACGGTTTTATGGATAAAATACAAAATAATTTTTCTTGTAAAGTAGAAGAAGCTGATCCTTTTTCAAAATTAGAATCACCCGTGTCACTTCATGAGACATTAAAACAAACAGGAACAACATTTTCAACAGCAATAGGCCTTGCTTTACGTGCATTACAAAGCTGAGTTTGTTATAATTATATATAAATATGGAAACAAAATTTCAAACAACTTCATTTATACCAAAAGCATCACTTGACAATGTTGTTGACGATAAAGGTAAAATACAAAACACCTCGATGAATAGGAGTGGTGGATCAAGTTTCTTTATATTGATATCTTTTTTCTTGTTTGTGTGTAGTCTTGTGTCGGCCGGTATTGTATTTTCATTGAATCAACTCGATTTGACTAGAAAAAAAGCTGCAAATGATTCTCTTGTTAAATATCAAAAAGATATAAATAAAGAGACCATAGAAGGTATAAAATCTTTAAATAACAGATTGCAGATAATAGACTCTTTACTTCAAAAACATGTTGCACCCTCATTCATCTTCAGAGAATTATCAAAGAATACTTTAAAACAAGTTTCTTTCTCATCTTTTGATTTGAAGAAAAAAAGTGATGGTACATTTTCTTTGACAATGAAAGCTCAAGGAATAGGTTATGAGTCTATAGTTGCTCAAGATAGTCAGTTTTCATCAGCGCCTGCACAAAAATTCTTTAAGAACACCATAATAACTGATTTCATAAAGAGTAAGGGTCAAGATATTGCAACCTTTGGCGTAGAGACTGGTATTTCTGGTAACTCTATTAGATTTTCTGAAATTATAAATAACACAAATCAATAAACCAATATTTATGAAATCAATAATATCAATAATCTTAATAGCTGCCTCTATAGCTTTCTTTATATTTTTTACACAACCAAAATGGACTGAATTAAAGGCCAATAGATTAGAAGTTGAAAAATTAAATATTGCTCAAGACAATGCTAAAAAGTTAAAGTTGAAAATAGATACTCTATTAAACACTAAGAAAGATATTTCTGAAGATGATCAAAATAAGATTCAAAAGATGATTCCGGACAATGTTGAAAATGTTAAATTGATAATAGATTTTGATAAAATGTTGCAGGATTTGGTAGATAAAAAAGGTACAGCTAATCTATATAAATCTAATGATGCAGAAAATGCTGGTAAGATTTCCATAGAAAACCCAAAAATATTACAAAG
Source organism: uncultured bacterium (assembly GCA_903933735.1). Taxonomy (GTDB): domain Bacteria; phylum Patescibacteriota; class Minisyncoccia; order Phycocordibacterales; family CAIZLB01; genus CAIZLB01. Next base: position 7,761 of record CAIZLB010000031.1, read on the forward strand.
CAGTGCTACTATTGATGGTACTTTTGATACATCTCAATTAGGTGTTGCGGATTTTAGTTTCTCTGTATCACTTACCTACAATGATTTTATCGATTTTTTAAAGAGAATAGAGACCTCTACTCGTATATTTGATATAGAGTCTATATCTTTTTCGACCCCAAATTTGACAGGATCGAAGAACCCAAATGAGGTAATCTATAATTTTAATGTAACTTTAAAGACTTATTGG
>CAIZLB010000032.1 GCA_903933735.1 uncultured bacterium
AAAAATCATAAATTCACATAAATAATATGAAAAAATTACTATCATTATTAGCATTACTGTCACCTGCGATTTTATTTGCGCAAACTACAGGACAACCTGTAGCAAGAACAGTCGATGGTTTGTTAAACTGGGTTATATACATAGCTAGTCGTGCTTTACCTCTTCTTATATTAGCGGCTCTTGTTTTGTTTTTGTATGGTATAGTAAAAAGATTCTTCTGGGCAAAAGAAGGAGCAGACAGAGCTGAGGCTGGTAAATTCATCCTATGGGGTATAGTTGCATTGTTTGTGATGGTATCAGTTTGGGGTCTTGTAAATGTCTTGAGGGGATCATTTAATCTAGACAACTCAAATATACCAGTACCACCAGCAGTACCAGTTCAGACGGCTCCATATGCTAGTCCATCTATAAACTAGATACTCTATGATAAAAAAGATTTGATGTTAATAGCCTCAAGTCTTTTTTTATTATATAATTAAAACATATGCAGAAAATTTATTCGATATTATCTAGTATAAACCAGATAATCATAAATCCTATTATAATAATATTATTTGCAGTTGCTTTTGTATTCTTCATCTATGGTGTTTTTGAATATCTTTGGAGATCACAATCAGATCCTAGTAAAATAAAACAAGGTAGATCACATATGGGCTGGGGACTATTTGGGATGTTTATAATGATTTCTGTTTTCGGCTTATTTAGATTTTTGATAAATAGTGTGCCTGTGAGTGAGAGGACTAAAACAAATGTTAATAGGGTTTTGAATATAGATTAAAAAAAAGAAGCGCTGCACCGGTTTGAACAGTGCGCGCTTTTTGTGTGGGTGGACGGGGTTTATTCCGTCCGACCCATTTTGACTTCCAACTTGACTGCCACCCCTCCATATGTGCATGGTCTGAAGCGAATAGCTTGGGCCGCCATGGCGGCTTTTTGAAATTCTTCTTCCGGCCAGGGGTCCGTTGAGAATGTTCCGTTGCCTAAGCTGATGTGGCGAGTATCGGTGGAGGTGTTGACCATGAATGTGGTGAGTGATCCATCCGTCTTAGCCTTCAACTCCACTATACAGGTCGTTTTGACCCGATACGTGGTGTTGAGGTCGGTCATGGTAAACCACGCGGTCGGTTCGCCGACTACGAGGTTGGGGGTGTACCAGTCGTAGCCCGAGCCACGGTGGGTGAAGGTCCATCCGATGGTTGGTGGCAGGGGGACTTCGATCTTGGCAGGGGTTGGGGTTGGAGTAGGTGCTGGGGTCGGTTGGGGTTGAGGGTTGGTGGTTTGTTGGGGTGGGGTGGTTTGGGGTTCGCTACTTGGTTTGGTCCAGAAGTATTTGATCGTAATAACCAGGATAGCGATGAAGGCGAAGACGGCGACCGTTGTTCTGATTTTCATGGTGGTGGTAATAAGTAGGTTGGTTGTTTTAAGTTCTACTCATATATTATAGCATATTCTATATAGGTATGTCAAGTTTGGTATAGATATATAAAAAACAACCCAGGGGTCCAGTGACGGACCCGAGGGTTGGGTTGGAGGGTTAGACTCTGGTTATTACACCTCCGCGACCACCTCCTTTGATATTGATACTTTTAACGATTCCACGTAATGTGAGCACAGCGTCAACAGCCTGCTTGTCGGTTAAGTCTGGATTATCGATTTTCATTTCCTTCAGCTGCTTTTTGAAGGCTTCGGTGTCCATCAGCTCACGTATATCTGCTTGTTCCTGAGCTCTTTTAGCTGCAGCATCATTGTTCTGTTGATCTATTATCTTTTGAGGTAACTCTATATCTACGAGACGGAAATTGGTTATCTCAACACCGTATAGGCGTATTGACTCACCTAATTGTCTCTCAATGTGATCTTGTATGTCACGTATTTCAAGTTTGAGTTTGCTTATTTCTTTATAATTGTGAGTCGGATCATTCAAATAGCTTGTTAAGGCTTTCAGAATGAGGTTTATCAAATCTTTAACCTCATTTTTATTAGTAATGAACACGTGAGTGCATATAATCTTCCATTTGAAATTGAAATCAAACACAGCTTCAAATTTGTTTCTATTAGGGTCGCCTTCAATCTCGATCTGAATAGGTTTTTTTTCCGTTACAGTCTTGGATATCCCATCTAGGGCTTTGATTTTCACCATACTCGCAGGTAGTCCAGTAAATACGCCGTACCACTTATTTTGTATGTTTGAACCCCACTGTGGCATCCATTCAGAGAATGTCCATTGGCCTATTTCAGTTGCAGTTAGAGCTTTTGAAGTGAAGCATGACGCTATGGATAAGCCTAGCCCAACAAGCAAGCTTGCAACAGTCAATCCGATGAGGAATATTCTGAGCCAGTCAATGTAGTACCATGGGTCATCGATCAAGGGTACCCAGACGGTCATGGTTATATAACCGATAAGCCCAAAGATGATCGTATGGTATGTTGCACACATAAACACCTTGGGTGAAACTGTCCACCCAATGAACATCGCTAGCACTGCTAAGATGATCAAGGAGTCAACCCATCCAGTTACGAAGTAGGCTACAATCGCCAACACTATACCAGCGACGCTGGTCCAATTTATCATTTGTCTATCTTGCGGTGTCATATACGTTCTATTTTCTATTGTTCGTTGTTTTCTTTGTGTGAATTTGCTTTCTCGATCTACCTTAGGTCGAGATACTAACTCTCATATTATAGCATCTTTTAATTTAAAAATCAAGGTTATTATCAAAAAATGTATATATTATAAAGAAAAACAAGCATTCCGGACGGTCCAGTTTGCTTGTTGTGGGTTGATTTGAAGAGAGTAGGTGGTTAGATTAGATGGGTGAGACGATAGACTCTCTTCTCTTTATCTTCATTTTTGTATTTTGACATCAACTTTACTTGAAAATAAACTCCAAAAAGATAGATCACTCCTGAAGACATATTTAAAATAATATCCGATAGGCTGAGTACACTGCACCAATCGGTACTGATAGTGATGTAGTAAAAAGGAATTTCCATAATCCCATATAATGTAAATCTCCAATCTCTTCTGTAATAGGAGTGAATCAATGAAATGATCGGGAGTAAAGTGAATAATATCACAAACCCTAAAGTATCTTCTAACATGTTGATAATTTTCATACCTCTATAATTTATAACTATTTATGTTTTGTGTCAATAAAAAAAAGACCGCCTCATCTGAGCGCGGTCTGTAAATTGATATCCCCCCGTAGGTTGGGAGATTTTCTTTTCAGTTTTGTGCCGTCGATGACCACACACGCTACTTACTTAGACGAGGGTTTGGCATTGCTGCGCTTTCACCTCCTTAGCTTGTCCGACAACCCGGATTCACTAGAGCTTGATTTTGTTTGATTTCCCTTTCAAGGCCATTAAAATCAAGAAACTTGGCTGATTTGCCCTAGGCGATGCGCGGGATGGTAATCCTCTGCATAAAGTCCCCAGACTCGGGTGGCAAGTTTACCCCTTGTTTTTGCTACACAGATCCGGTTCCGTGCATGGGTGAGATATCCTACCTTGCTCGACCTCACTTGAGTGATAATCTATCATAAATAAAATATATGTCAATACATAAAAAACACACAAGGGTTACTTGTATGTTTTCTATTTTTTTTGTGGGCAAGGAGGGACTCGACCTCTACGAGGTCAGTAGGGGTTTTATATTTTCTCAAACCCTACAGGTTCTCGAAAATATATAAAACCCTTTCG
>CAIZLB010000033.1 GCA_903933735.1 uncultured bacterium
ATTAAAAATATTTTAGAGAAAAAACTCATGTTTTAATTATATCAGATTTTATTAATCTAACATACCACGACTATTGAGATAGTCTATTGTTACATTGGCCAATCTAATAATCTTTGTTTCATTGTAATGTATTATAATTACAAGTATGACTGTGGCTGGAATAAAGTTTAAATATGGAAAAAGCTCTATAATTATGGATATAAACAACCATCGCAATATTTTTTCTTTCCAAGCTCTAAAACTAGTCTTACCCCATGCCCAATATATCAATACTATGGAGATAACTATACTCATAGGTATAGTTATCAGCATTCCTATAATTGTTAGTTGTGCATAATCTAATCCATCTTTAAGTAAAGCTAAGGACATTATAGCAAAAGGAAATGAAGGTTGATCTCTTTTTTTAAAATTTTCACCCAACACATTGTTAATATTTTTTAAAAAATGTGCAACATCCCCTGTGTTTTTGTCTATATTCTTAAAATTAATACCCTTGTATACATCTGAGATTTTTCTTCTATCACCAGCAAATCTTTCGTTTATACGGTTTATTTGTGCTCTAACAACTCTATTTGGTCTCTCTAATTGTGCAGCCATGTTTTTTGAGTCTCTTTATTATTGTTTAATATATCTTCTGGGTTTGATGTGATTATTTTATACTCTGTATCAGATGACACCACCTTAAGTGCCACATGCTTCATACCAGCAAAGAATATACCCTCCCCTACACCTGACTCAAGTAATAGATATTTTTCTTCATCTGTTAGATTAAACGTCTTTTGAACCATGTCTATAGATGTTGGTGACTGTTTTAACATAAACTGCATAGATGAGTTGGTTATAATAGGTAAACCGTATGGTGATCTAAGAAAATCCTCTACATCTTGAGTTATTGTTGAGATACCCAGATAATATTTTCTACCTCTTTTTGCAAGTCCAAACAAGAATGATGCCGTATCCTCTGATTTCATCATCCACCACGCCTCATCAACAACCAAAAGTCTTTTCTTTATATCTTTTCTGACCAAACTCCAGATGTGATGCATCACTATATACATAGCAATAGGTTTTAATTCATCCTCCATATCACGAAGTGAAAACACAACTAGTTTTTTGTTGATATCTAGGTTTGAAGGTCTGTTTATAAAACCAGACCATGTTCCTTTTGTATATTTTGTTAATCTCTGCACCAAAGATTCCCCTCCTTCAAGTCCTGCAAGTACTAGTTCAAAGTCAGACATCAAAGGTGGTTCTATAGCTGAAAAATTGGCTTCTGGAGTGATATCTTTTAGGGCATATGTTTCTGATATAGCTCTATCGATAATAGAATCTTCTTCAGGTGTTAATCCTCCAAGCATAAGTCTAAAAAGTCCTACTAGGTTTACAATGTGAGATCTTAGAACATCAGACGGTGATTCATCTTCATGAGGCATAGGTAGGTCAAAAGGATTTATATGGTTTTCTGATGTTAATGATATATTAAAATATCTTCCACCTAAAGTTTCTGTCATTTTCTCATACTCCCTTTCTGGGTCTAGGACTATAACATCTATGTCAAACATAAGTGATCGAAGTATCTCTAGTTTTGTGGCAAATGATTTTCCAGAACCTGATTTTGCAAAAGTAACAGAGTTGTAATTCTCTAGAGAAAAACGATCAAATAAAACCAAACTATTATTATGTCTGTTTAAACCATAAAGTATTCCCTTTCCTTCTGTAAGGTCAAAAGATATGAAAGGAAATATACTTGAGAGTGGTGACGAATTTAGTTTTGAATTAACACTTATCTCATCAGTCGATACAGGTATAACTGTTCTAAAACCCTGCTCTTGTTGAAACAAAGATGGTTTTATAAAAACTAAAGAAGCCTCAAGTGTTGATTTTATTTCTGACTCAACTCGATTAAGCTCTTCCTCACTGTCTCCATATATAGATAAGTATATACCCACATCAAATATCTTTTCCTGTGCTTGTTGTAGATTGTCACGCAATGTTTCTAGGTTTTGATAAGAAGCATCTAATTGTGGATCTCTAACCAAACCCTTCTCTTCTCTATCATTGATTTGACTTTGAACCTCAGCAACTTTTTTCTTGAATTCATTCAATATAGTAGATGTATCTATTGGATGAACGAAAATAGCAATATCAAAAGATTTATCTAGATTGATTATTGGTGAAAACCAAGAATCTGATAAATATTTTGGATAAGACATCACAAAGAAACTTCTTACCAGCTTCTCCCCCAAGTTCAATGTTTTCGGGCTTATTTTCAAAGCAGAAGGTGCAATGATGTCTTTAAGTTCAAGTACAGCTGATCTATATATATCTTTCGGTAATATAGAAGTTATTTGTTTTGTTGTGTTGTTTTTTGTTTTAAAAAAATCTAGAAATCCCATATGTATATATTACATCTTTATTGGTTTTTCTGCATCTCCTGGATTAAATATTCTGTAAAATAATTCTACCAACTCTTCACTTCCAAGTCTGGCGATCTTAACACCACATCTTCCAAGCCCCTGCTCCACTACTGATATCCTTTGTTCTATTTGATTTTTTATTTCTTCAAACTCATCTGTTTTATTTTTTTGTTTAGTTTCGGTATCTTGTTTCTTTAAAATATTTGCAAAACTTTTACCTGGATTCATGACTGGGGCATAAGGTATAACTAAGAAGAAGCTTTTAGTCATTATGTTTGATCCTTCGGTTAATCCTTTTATAAACATAATGTATTCATTTATCTGTATTTTCATCAAATCACTTGTTTGAGCTTTCAATCTATCTTCAAGTAATGCTATATATGGTCTGATGTCTAATTTTCTTGATTGTATGTATATCTGTACAGAAAAATCCAATGAATTTAAGAAATTTTGGAATTGATATATAACAGATTCCTGCTCCTCATTTGATTTTAAAGCAAAGTTTATAGATGTCGCCAATACAACAGCTCTCATTGAGCCGTCTTTTAATATCATAATACCCTCTCGTATCTCACTTATTGGAACAAAATCTTGTGATGGATTTATTAACATGGGCGGCTAAAGAGAATCGAACTCTTGACTCAGGATCCACAAACCTGGGTTTTACCACTAAACTATAGTCGCCATACTTATATTTATACCAGAAATATAAGTATTTTTCAATTCTATTGTTTCTTCTCTGGATAAACACTTTTGTTAACATCAAGACTCCAAGCCAAATCTTTTAATCTACTTTGAGATAATGAGGGTGCCAAGAATCCAGTTACTGATGTATCTTCTTTAACCTTTTCCTCTGCTGTAACTGGTTTATCTACCTTCTTCCAGATATAGAGTTTAGATTTTGTTAAATAAGCAAAGGCTGCAGCTAGGATATCAATAAAGCTTTTATTGTTTATTTTTACAAAAGCAAGTGATCCTGCAAGTGCCCATAATACTATCATCAACAATATACCGGGAAATATTCCAAGTATTTTATATATAATATAAGTTCCACCAACACCACCAAGTATATAGATAAATTGCTTAAAGGTTAATGGGCCTATTATTTTACTTTCAAACTCTATAAATTGTGGTACTTGATATTTCATATTATTCTATTGGTTCTCTATATGTATCGTTGAGATTTATTGTAATTGGTTTTTTTATCTCAGGCTTCATATCTATCTTTGTTTCTATCTTTTTTTCTGGTGATGTTGTGGGGGTTGAAGGTGTTTGTTGTGGTATGTTGTGGTTTATTATTTCATCATCATGATATGGTTTTTCTAGATGGGTATTTTCTATCTGATGGTCGGTTGGAATTGGTTTTGTCTCCATAACAGGGTTCATATCGATCTTGAATGATTTTGTTGGTGTGTTTATCTCATTTAATAAATCATCTTTTTCTTTCTGTATATCTGTTGGTATTTCTTGTGTAATACCTAACATCTCATCTGTAATATTTGATCCATCTGGTAATATCCCCTCTTTAAGTAATTGTTCCTCTGTTTCTTTGTTTATTTTCTCTGCTTCTTTATAGAAGTCTGCATATTTGTCAGCCTCCTCTCTGGTTTGTTTTTCATCATCGTCTAATAGTATTTCTTCTATTTCCTCATCTTCCTCATCTGCCTGTTTAATTGATTCTAGTCTCTCTCTTATGTTTTTTAATATTTTTAGATCAACTTCAAGTAATATGTCAGCTGCCATCTCTGAGTTTATGTGGGCATTATTAAACATATTACTTATGAACTGTGGTGCATCTATGTCTCCGAACATCAGTTTTATAGTACAATCTTCAAGGATTTGAGTCTGGTCTATGTGTAGTTTAAACTCAGTTTGGATGGCAACAAGTGCCTCTTTCCAATTTGACATCATCACCGCGTACTGCAGGTTTTCTGGTAATGATTCTAATTTTTCATCGTAATATGTTTGGTTCATGGTTTTTTATTTATTTTTTTCTTTTTCTTCTACTTTGGCTAGGTGGGTATCATATTCAGCCTCCTTCCTTCTCAGGTCATTTTTTTGTTTGATAATGTAATCACTATAAGCCTTCTTTGAATCCTTGATTTTGTTTTCTAATTCTAGTATTTTATCAGCTCTAGGTGATACACTTCCTGCTTCTCTGTTATATTTTGCTATTGCTGTGTTTACGTCTCTAAGTTTCTTTCCGTCGTAACTACCTGCTGGGGTTGGAATGACGGTTAATGTTGATATTGCGTTATCTATGATTGATTCGTCAGGTATTTTGGTTATATATTCATTTAATTTTTTAACTTCATCTTTTAATCTCTCGGTGGTTTCTGTATCACTTTTTTTACCTTTTGAATCTGCTGTATTTTTCTTCACTGCTTCACTTACTGCTTTTATTCTAGCTTTAGCTTTTATGTTTCTAAATGTGGTGAATTTGGTTTTATCTATAGACTTAGAACCGGAACCTGTTGTGTGATGTTCTATTAGATCACTCATTACACTATGCATACCATGCTCATTGAACTTATATCCTGTGATGTTTCCGGCACTATCTTTTTCTTCCATTATAGCTTTTTCTTCTAACTCTTTTATGTGTGTTTTTCCATTTTTTCCTATTAATCCTGATATACCATCTCCAAGTATTGTATCGGTTCTGAGTTTCATTGTATCAATCATGTATTGTTTGTACTCATCTATTGTTCCTGTTGGGTGAGTTTTATCCCAATCTTTTTTAGAAAGAACTTTATGTTTTTTATCTATAGCATCGTATTTTATTTTTTCATCCTCACCTGCTTTTGTTGTTCTTTCTTTATCCATCTCTTTTTTGGTTTTACCGTCGGAATTCTTTGGGTCATTGTATTTGTTGGCTACCTTGGCTGCGGCAGTGGTTACCCCTAAGAAGTTGGCTAATCCACTGTTTGCTGTTTTGGCTGTTACTGTTCTTGCCATATCTCTCAAAGCTTCTTTTGCAGATATACCAGGATTGGACATTCCATCTTTTGTGCCATCCCACCAGCTATCTCCTTTTTTATAAGCCTTTACTCCCCCAACAACACCCATAGCCCCCCTTCCTGTTGTGGTTGCTGCAAACTTAAGTGATCCTTTGGCTGCCCCTACTGACGCTCCACCAACCGCCAATGTTCCTTGACCAGTCTTTTTTGCTAAACCTCTTGTCAATGCTGTTTGATAACCTGAGAATTTATCAGCCATACTTTTTCCAAACTTATTTCCAACAGCACCTTCTCCTCCATCATTAACGTGTTTAAAGCCATATTCTATGGTTTTCATCATAAATATTATGACTATAGCAAATATTGCTACTATTGATATACTACTCTCGACATTATCTGAAGACCCTTTACATATTAATCTAAGTATACCACCCTGTGCTTTACTTGCCTCTCCTAGTTGTGTAAAAATAAGTACAGCAATAAACATCCAGAACATGTACATTATTGGAAAAGTAAGTACATGCTTCATCTCCTTCCACCATTTATTTTTTAGACCCGCCATGGTCTCACTTCCTGGTAATACAAATCCCCAAACAAAAAGTGGTGATTTTATAAATAAAAATATTATATTGACCAATCGTATCAAGAATAATATTCCAGCCAAACCTAATGCCAAACAAAGTATAAGTAGAAAAATTGAACCCATTATGGATATAAGTATTACCGCAGAATCTTTGTCTGAACAAGCCTCAGCCCCAACGCTCTTATCTGTACCAAAAACATCTTTGATATTATATAAAGTAGACATTCCAACCGCAGTCATGACTCTTTGTGAGATACTTGCCCTGGGACCACCCTTTGTACCACCTGTTTTCATGGACTCATATATCTTTAATGTTACTATGTTTGATGCATCAACCATAAGTTTTGCTCCAAACAAACTAAAGTTTATAAGTATGGCAACTATAACCACATTGGTTAAAACTTTTTTAGCATTATATTTTGCATCATTACCCAAGAGTATTTGTATAGCTGTCCAAAGTAAGATAAATATAAATGTCATGTTTAAAATATCCCTAATAAAAGTCCATGCTATTTCTATGACACCGATTTCACTTAAAAATTGAGCGGAGTTTATGGATAATTCTAGTGAATAATCAAAAAGTGTTCCGACAATATATGTTATAAACGATACTATTCTCAAACCAAGGTTTGCGTATTTTGCAAGACGTTGCATTAAACAACCGATATCCATGAATGTTAAGAATCCGTCGCATTTGTCTACCGTTGTCTGTGGTTTGGAATTGTTTTCTGTTTGCCTGGCATTTTCTAGATTTATGTTAGCTTGATTGACTTTTGCCAGAGCTTGATCTCTTACCCTTGTTGCTAACTCAACAGCCTGTCGTAAGTTCGCGTCATTCTCATTTTTTTTCAAAGCTTCTTGTGCTGCTTTTAGTTTAGCTTCGGCATCTGCTAACTGCTGGTCTGCGTTTACTTTATCTTGGGCCTTGTTGTTGACATTGTTTTTTGTTGCAAGAGATGTTCCTATCGTAACACCCTGTAGGCTATCTGAAAGATTTAACAAACCATCACCATCATTCCCTCTGGCCCCCTCTATTGTTTTACCCGGCCCTTCTTTTGCAATAGGATTTTTTAAACCCAAAAACCTACCATCCTTTGTGGCAGCTGCTACAATAACTTCATCCCCACTTCCTGCACTGTTAGGTGTTGGGTCATATACAAAAGCACTTACATTATCAGTGTTGATTGCATACGCGTTCTCTACAGTAAGTTCGTTGATAATACTTTCTGGCGCACCACTACTCCTGAGTTTTGTTTTAAGTGCCAACAGTTTGTTTGAATCCAATCTAGAATCTGGTTGAGAACTACTAAAGAGATTTCTGGAACCACCATCCTCTGCAGCAGCTGTACCTTGTGAATACATACTACCCCCTTTTATTACTATTTCATAACTACTACCCCCTTTATAGTTATTTATATTACTAATCAAAGCCTGATCAAACCCTTGAATCTTATCTGCTGGCAATGGGGTATTATCCGCCAAAACAAACATTGGCAAAAATAAAATACATAAAAAAAATATTACAAAAAGATTATTTTTTATGTATTTCACTATACTCATACTTACATATAGTATACTACAAAAAAATTAAATTATTAAATAAATAATTAATTTCTTATCGCCTGAAGTGTATGTCCTATAGCGGTCTGTATAAGTTTATCTACCAAAGCTGTTACAACTTGATCAAACTTTGTTGCAAGTACCAATCTGTTTTTTCCTAGATTCAAAGTCGTGTTCAATTGATCTTGAATAACTGTGCCTGGTGTAACTGTTGTACATGTACTTTTATTTTTCGGATCTTTACATGTTTTAAAGTTTAAGAATCCATTGTTCCAATTCAATTCCCGATTTGATGTTGTTAATGTTTTATTAACTGTTGATGTTAGAGCGTCTTTTACATTAAAATATACTGCATAGGGATTATTTGATGGGTTTTGACTAACTTGATACCATGAATCCCATCCATCTTGTCTCAACATGTCTCCTTTTAGAAAACCTTCCAACTCACCATCCAATTCATCAAAAGTACATCCTCCATAACCTCTATTTATACCCCCACCATAACCACCATTTTCATATCCTGTTTGATAACCATACCCACCTGTATATTGATTGGCGACCGTCAGGATTATGTCAGTTTTAAAAATTGAACAGATATTTACTCCCAATGTTCCATAAGCTAGTTCTTGCATAAAAGCCCCCGCCTCTTCATCGGCTAATTGTTTGAAAAACTGATCAGGGTTGTTTACAAAAGCTGGATTACCTTTAAAGCCTGTATTTATCCACTGTATTGTAGAATCAGCTATGTACACTATCATTGCGTTAACTATACAATATGCAACAGCATCCCATCCAGGCAATGTTAATGCTGATATACCACCGGTACCAACAACTGTACCTACCTGAGCACTTGTTTGTGTTTTTATGTTTTCACCTACTGCACCTTGCTCTGATACAGGCACATTTATAACCGTATCTATAACTTTATTAACAGTACCCCCTATAGCTTTTGTTACACTGCTTGATATTATGTTCGCGAGTATTTGTCCAGCCCCACACCCCGCAACGTTTGTGCCTATACTACTAGACATATTGCTTCTAGATGAAGTGTTTGCTGTACCATCTGCTGTGTTTGCCATACTTCCACTTGATCTTATTGTGCTTATGGCTGCATTTATCTGTGAATCAGCATAACTGGCTTGCATAGATTGGGTGGGTGCTTCTTGTGCAAAAATCATCACTGGATTTATAAAAATCCCCAGTATTATTGATAAACTTAATATTTTTGTTATAGATATTTTCATATTTTTTATTCTAATTTTATGGCTGTATTGTTTGGATTGTTTGATATCCAAATAAAACCAGGATCACTCTCAACATAATCAACTTTATTAAGTATAATTGCTTTTTTGATATTATCAAAATTACTTAATATTTCATCTGTTGCAGTTTTTACTTTGTTTAATCCCAAGAGTGCCGTAGCAGGGTCCTGTTCTTGTTTTTCCATCATCAATAAACCTTCACTATATTTTTTATAACCATTTATTATGTTTATATGATAACTTGATAGGGATTCAGGTACATCTATCTCAGTAAAAAGTCTCGCTGATGTTGAATATATGCTTGCTAGATAAGGGATTTTATTACTTTTATTTTCTATAGATATTATACCTTTATTGATTGAATCTTGAATAATTGCGATATCATTTCCATATATCTTTAAGCTAGAGATGTTTGAAGGCGATATTTTTATATCTGCATAACCCACAGGATTGCTTATGTTTGTTGACTGATTTAAAACATTATTTGTAACATTTAATATATCATCCTCACTCATTGTTCCTGATGTATTATATTTTATATATTGACTAAAGACGTCTTTAGATAGTGCATCTGTTAGATTATCTTTATCTGTTTTTTTAAAACTCTGTGTAAAATCTTGAAAGTTTTTTATATTTGCCTCAGAAACAGTACTTATTATATCAGCTTTGTATTGATCAGCTTTTGTTTCTATCTTGTTTCCACTACTGTCTATTGAAATATTGTCAGCGTTATCTATCTCATTTTTTTGTTTTTTTTGAGTTATAGAAAAAACTAATATAAGAACAACTATACACACTGATGCAATATTTAAAGTCTGTTTATTCATTGTCCTCATTATATAACAATTTTGTTATATAAATCCAATCTGCTGGTGTTATATTTTCTGGCCTTTCTTTTTTATATTTATCTATATCTATTTTTAAAGTAGATCCTAATTGTTTCCTTTTACTATTAAAAGCTTTTTTTGCAGTTTCCCAATATCTTTTCTCTGTATCTTTATTTTCTGATTTGAAAATATCTTTATTAATATTTTTTATTATTAGTACAGCTGAGTCAACTTTTGGTTGAGGTGTAAAATTTCCTTTTGAAACTTTCATGTATACGTATGGTTCGCCATATGTTTTTAGTCCTAGAGAAAATAAACTCATTTTTTTGTCCAATGCCCTGTCGGCTATCTCTTTTTGAACCATCAAAATCATTGTTTTTGGTTGATTCTTGGCTTCTAAAAACTTTTTGAAAATAAAACCTGTTAAATAATAGGGTATATTTGCGACCATTATATAGTTTTTATTTATCTTTGGATTCGAATCTATGTCAAAGACCCTTATATCTTCGTGTATTAAAGTTAAATTTCTGTCTATGTTGTTTTTGAATCTATCTTTGAGTATTGGTATGGCTCTGTCATCAGCCTCTATACAGATTAGATTATTTTTTGTGAATCTGTTTAGTATTTCTTCCGTCAATTCCCCTGTTCCGGGCCCTATCTCTATTATATTTGTTGTTTCGTCTATATATTTTTCAGATTCATCTACTATTTTTTTGATTATGGTTTTATTTTTCAGAAAATTCTGACCCAATGATTTTTTTGCCTCTAGTTTGTATTCCATATTTTTATTTTTTTATCTTTTAAAAATCTATTTCTGATAGATCAAGTAAATCTCGTTTACCTTCAGTTTTATTATTATTGCTATAGTTTTTATTATAACTCGTATTGTCTGTATGTTCTATTAGATTTTCATTTATGTCTTTTATAAAATTGGATATGGTTCTTATTTGTCTGGCACCAAATATTGTTCTTATAACCGCGTTTGATAGATAAAGTTTTTTCTTTGCCCTTGTTAATGCTACATAAAACAAGCGCCTCTCCTCTTCATCATCCCTATCAGCACTTATATCATTCGCCCTTTCATATGGAAACAAGCTTTCTTCTAGACCAACGATAAAGATATAATCATACTCCAACCCTTTTGATGAGTGTACTGTCATGAGTCGAACCTTGTTTTGTACGTCTTTTTTATCTAATTCATCTTGATCTGACATAAGTGATGTTTCCTCTAGAAAAAGACTTAAAGCTTCTTCCGGCTCAAAACCATCATATTTTGTCGTCAAAGATATAAGTTCTTTGATATTTTCTGATTTCTCTAAATCATCTTCACTTTTTGTTAATAATGATTTTTCGATGCCACTGTTTTTGTATATGTATTTAAAGGTATCGGATAATTTTTCTGTTTTGGTTTTATTTTCTATAGTGTTGAGTAGTGTAAAATAATCCTTAACTTTTACTTGGGTGGCAGGGGTTAAGTCTTGAATCCTATCCTCCACTATCTTGATAAGGCTTACAGGGCCTATGCCTCTAACAGGTGTGTTGATAGTTCTTTTGATGTCCGTTATAGAATCTCTGTTTATGGCGGCTTTTAGATATGATATCATGTCTTTTATTTCTTTTCTTTCAAAAAACTTTATACCTAAAACTTGATAAGGTATGTTCAGTAAAAGACATGCCTCTTCCAAAACTCTTGATTGAAAGTTAGCCCTATAAAGGACAGCTATGTCTTTAGGTTCGGCACCGTCTTGTATTAGTCTCTTCACCTGTCCTATAACATATCTGGACTCATCTACTTCATCAAAACCTGTGTATAACTCTATTTTATCTCCTGACTCTTTTTGGGTGAATAGGTTTTTCTTTTTTCTATAAATATTTTTTTCTATAACATTGTTCGCCGCCTCTATAATATTTCCTGTTGATCTATAATTTTCTTCAAGTAAAACAACCTCTGTACCAGGAAAATCATTTTCGAATTCTAATATATGAGATATGTTTGCACCTCTCCATGAATATATAGTTTGATCAGCATCACCAACAACCACTATATTCTTATTTTCTCCGGCCAATATTTTACACAATTCATATTGTATAGGGTTTGTATCCTGATATTCATCAACGTGTATGTATTGCCACAGATTATTTAATTTATCTTTTATCTCCTTATGTTCTTTTAGGATTTTTACAGGCAATGATAGTAGGTCATCGAAATCAACATTCTTTTCTTTTCGAAGTTCTTTGTCATACTCTGACCACACTGCCTGAACAGTCTCCCCTATAAAACCATCATGACCTGATAAAACCTTTGTTGTATATTCCTGTAGAGAAATATCATTCCCTTTATTTTTAGAGATTATATTTAAAACCTTTGATGGCTCAATCTTTTTTGGGTCATGACCTTTTTTGACAAGTATTTCCTTGATTTTTTTTCGACTATCATCTCTGTCTAAGATAGTGAAGTTTTTGTTTATACCTTGTGTATGTCCAAAATTTTTCAATATATAAACACCTAGACTGTGAAAGGTTGATATAAAAGGGTGTCTGTTCCCTATAACTTCGTGCAGATTTGTATCATCCTGTATCATCTGATGTACGCGCTCTTTCATCTCCTTTGCAGCCTTGTTTGTAAAGGTTATAGCTAAGATACTCTCAGGCTGTATGTTATTTTTTATTAGATTAACTATACGTGTTGTGACGGTTTTAGTCTTCCCCGCCCCTGCCCCTGCTATTATCAATATTGGTCCGT
The DNA here is from genome assembly GCA_903933735.1 of uncultured bacterium. GTDB lineage: Bacteria > Patescibacteriota > Minisyncoccia > Phycocordibacterales > CAIZLB01 > CAIZLB01. Next base: position 12,350 of record CAIZLB010000033.1, read on the forward strand.
TTATTTTCTCTACTGCTTTTCTTTGCTCTGGGTTTAATTGGTCTATATGATTCATTTTTATTTATTTGATTGATTTTTTAACACATGAGAGAGAACTTGTTTTTTTAAATTATCTAAAGACTCCATATCTTTTTTTTGTAGAGTTTTTAGATTTTTTACAAATTCTGATAAAAAATCTATATGCATTTGCTGTGTCTTGTTTAAAACATCATAATGATTTTGAAGTGTGCGCAAAACATCATCAGTATTATTATCTGACTTTAGATTAGCTATTACTTCATCTGATGTTTTGTTTGCTAAATCTTTAGGACTTAGTGTGTTTTGCATTTTAATTTAAGGATGTTAACTCTGCTTGATATTTTTTTATTATAGCATTTAAGGTAGCTTTTTGTAACATGGTATTTGTAGATTTATTTTGATGGGTTTTTAGTGAAGCTATTAATTCGTTTAAATACTCAATCTTTTTTTCTTTTGTTATTGTTTCTGATTTTATTATCCTATCATATGTTGCAAAAGATGCTGATAATTCTTCATAACTATCTCTTTTTGTATTTTTTAAAATCAATTCATGGAGTTTTAAAGCGACCATGTCTAATGCAAGTTTATCATCAGTATCATTACCTAATTCAATTAAAACCGTCTCTATTTCTGTAAATCTAGTCATTATACTCTTTAATTTTTCTGGATTTTTGGCTTTCGGAAATTTATTTATTTCATCCTCTAATTCTTCAAGCAGATCTTTGTTTATTTGATACCTTGCATCATCCTCAAATATCTTTTTTTCAGAATCTGTTTCAAATAGTAGGTCTTGTACAGGTCTGGTGGTTAAACCTGCAATAGAAGCGTCTAGGGTGTTTTCATCTAGTATCCTTTTGGCTGTTTGTTTGGCTGTGTTTGATTTATGTTTTGTATTTGTAAAGACTTTGTATAAGTCATTAAATATTTTTAGTTTTTTCTTACCTTCATCATCTAAGTCTGATTCGGATGGTATGTCATTACCAATGAATTCTATGATTTCTGCCAATCTGGTTTTGTTGGCCATGGCTTTTTCGGCTCCACCGCTTTTTCTATCAACAAGATCTAGTTTTCTCATTTCTTTTATTAAAGCTTCAAAATTATTGAGTTCTTCAGGTCGTAATTCTTGTGGCAATGATGCAAATAATCTGGTCTTCATTCTACCCCACCAGCCTAATGGTTTTTCTGGTTGTTCGGCTGCTGACCATTTTCTAAATGTATAATATATGTTATTTGGATCAGTCTCGCTCTTGCTATCAGAGTTATAAAAATCGTAGTTATTATATATATCTAGTAGAAATGATCCTAGATTAGCCACGTTTTCTTCTTTGTTTTCTTGGCTCATTTCCAGGATTGACTTCACATCTGCATCGGTCAGATCTTCACTTCCTGTTCTGTTTGAAACAGCTACTTTTATTTCCTCCATTTTATTAAATCTTTCTATCTCATGTTCTTTTTCTTTTGTCTGTTCGTATGAATCGTATATTGCCTCTATCTTAATCTTTGTTGAATTAGGATTATTACATAGCTCATACAGAAGTGCACCGACCTTATCTTCTGACATCAATGTTCTTATCTTATCATTACATCTTTTTATATCATCAAAAATTGTGTTTAGTTTTTCTATATAAGGGATAGCATCTTGATATTTTGAATACCAAGATTCTATATCTTCTGCGTTTTCAGACACAGCCTCATTTCTCATCAACATTGCTTTATATATGGCATTTAACCAGGCATCAAATTTCTTATCTTTTATTATCTCACCATAGTCTACACCTTCTTCTACAACAAATATCTCTTCAGGGGTAGCTACAGTGTTTTTATCATCCTCTATTGGTGTACTGACAATTTCAGGCGCCTTTGTTTCAGTGGTTTTATCCGGTCTCCATGTTTTTGACTCCGTCTTGTTTTTTCTATTGTCTTCATCCTCATTGTTTATCGAATATTCTTCACGGGCATCTTCATTCTTGCCATAAAGAATCTTTTTCTTATCTTTGTCGCCTTGCCCCCCTTTTTTCTTTTCGTTTGGCATCTTGGATCTTTCTTCAAGAAAAGCTCTTTTATAATTCAAAAATTCCAATCTTAGATCTTCAACCGCTTTAAAACACTTGGCTTTTTTATCATCTGTATCTATTAGGTGAACATTGTATTCATTAATAGCATTTATGATTCTACTTGATAAATCTTGGTTTGTATTTAATATTGCAATATTCTCCAATGAAAGTATGTTGTTTATATCTATGTGTTTATATTCAACATTATTTTCATCACCCTCGACAGCTACTTCCTTAGCAAGCTCTACTTTTAGACTATGTAAATTAGTTAAGTCTGCTGTTAATTTTTTGTATAACTCATTATTTTCTTTTCTGTCGTTAATATCAATACCCTCAATCATAGATCTTATTTTACCTTCGTTTTGTGATATATACTCTGATATTTCAGCTTCGAGGTCAGGAGTTCTTTCGTTTTTTAATTGTTCTAAATATTGTGATACCTGTCCTGAAATAGAATCATAAGCTATAGCTTCCCGCTCCTGTGCTCCTTCATTTATTTTTGAATGAAGTCCCTTCAAATCATTTAAATCAGATCTAAGAATTCTATACAATTTACTTTTTTTACTCGCTTTTGCTTCGTCTAATTTATCTAATTTAACCTGAATATCTCTACCATGCTCAAGTATAAAGGTATTTATCTCGGTTCTTAAATCATCAATCTCTTTACCGTCACCTCTTTCGATTGTTTCATCATATTTTGAAAAATAAGCATTTATTTCATTGATTATGGGTCTATGTGTTATCTCTCTTTTTTCTGGTTTATCTGCCACCTCCTCATTTGTTTTTTTTGCGGAAATACTTGCTAAAGCTTGATCGATTCTTGAGATGGATGATTCAATTTTTTCTTGATCTGTTACCATGTTTCCATCATCTTTGAATTCTGTATCGGGATTTGTTATAATTCTTTCAAGTAAAAGCTGCCTCTCTATTCTCGCCTTTTCTAAGGCATCTTTGAAGGTATTTATATTGTCGTGATTTAGATTCTCTTCATCTAATGCTTGGTTTAGACCGCTTATACAAAATTCTACGGTAAATTCACTGATCTCGAGAGTGTATCCTTCTTCTTTTGTTTTTTTTGTTTCTGTAACAACATCTTCATCTCCATTCAAAACACTGTTTATTTTGGCTATGTATGTATTAATATTTTCAATAGATTTATTCAAGTCCTCCTCTTTTGTTGGTATTCCGTCTGGTAGAAATATGCTAACAATTTTATCAATTCGATCCCGTCTTATTTTCTCTAGTCGCTCCTCTCTGAATTTTAAAGCACCTTCTAAAAAATGTCTATAATACAATAGCTGATCCCTACTCATATCGTGTAAACCGCTGTCTAGCTCTCTTAGATATGTTTCAATTTCTTCTTCACTTGAAGGTCTTTGACCTCCCTCTTTCGACCACGTGTTCATCCTCCTTATATATAATTCCTCTCGTCCTTCTGCTGTTAATCTATCCTCTACTTCTTTATCGGTTAATGTGTCTTTTGGTTGAAGTATTTCAAAATTTTGTGTCATATTGTAGAAAATTATACCACATAAAATAGCTTGATTACAACGAGTGTTAGTTATAACATATACATGTGCAATGATTTTTGTTTGTAGATATATATAAGTTTGTATATCTATATATAAAAAACATTTTATTCGTTTAAGATAAATATATTTTATACAAATCTTCAAACTCTCTAGTCGGATTTCTTGTATTTTCAGGATTATTAACTGGATTTATACAGGTCAATGTAAACCACTCAATTAAAGCCGATGCTGGTTTTAATGAAGCTGAGTCTTATATTTTCGATTTAAATAAGAATCTCTATTCAACAGAAGATCTCTTACCTGGTGTTTTAGATAGTATTACTAACGATAATAAGATTTCAAATCAAAAACTTGGAAAGATGAAGGTAAATGCTCTTAAAATAGATAATAAAACTATTGTTATTAAGGGTTTTAATGAAAATGCTGATGATAATCTGTTAAAAACAATAGATTTAGATATTAAGAATATAGATACCAATGTTGCCACAAGTTCTTTTGGTACTGATATTGTTCCTGTGACTATAGATATAAGTTTAGATGAGGGTTTTACTCAATTGGATGATAATGATAACGATATTACTGAATATGAAGTTGTTTCTGGCGACAATCTAAGTTCTATTGCTAAACAGTTTAACATCTCAGTTGACACGATATTATGGGCCAATGATTTAAATTCAAAAAGTAGTATAAAAGTTGGTCAAAAACTAGTTATATTACCAGTATCAGGTATATCCTATAAGGTTAAAAAGGGCGATACAATAAGTGCTTTGGCTGAAAAATTTAATGTCACAAAGAGGGATATAGTTGATTTCAATCAAACTGATGGTGATAAGTTAATTATCGGTGAGAAAATAATAATTCCAGGTGCTAAGAGTGGTACAAATAATACAAAAAACACCGGAAGTGTCGTTGTAAAAACAACAAAAGGTTCGGGTAACATTGGATCACTTATAAGACCTGTTAGTGGTGGTATAAAAACTCAGGGTATTCACGGAAATAATGGTGTAGATATAGGTGTTCCTGTTGGCACATCGGTATATGCCTCTGCTGCCGGTACTGTGTCACTTGTTCGTGGTGGTGATGCTTGGAATGGTGGTTATGGAAACTATATAGTAGTAAAACATGCCAACGGTGTACAGACTTTGTATGCCCATCTAAGTAATATATCTGTAAACAAGGGTGAAGCTGTAAATAAAGGTGAAATAATAGGTAGATCTGGCAATACAGGAAGATCAACAGGTCCTCATCTTCATTTTGAAGTCCGTGGCGCTAGAAATCCTTTTTAATAAGCTCTATAGCTAAGTCTATTTCCTTTTTAGACAACACTGCACCTTCTTTTTTATTGATGATGTAGTTAAGTCGTTTTATGTCTTTTGCCAAATTTATAATCTCGTCTAAGTCTATTCTCTCATACATACATGTATATGAATCAATCACAGAATCTGTTTTTGAGTCATATAATATATCCACGTCCACATTTCTGAATAAATAAATAATATTGTTTATGTTTATATAATCAGTTGGACCATAGGACAGATTAATGTCTTCAATGTTTTTTATATGAAAATCAAAAAAACCATTCTCTGCCTTATATAGCCTTTGTCTATATTTTAAAATATTTCTTTGCAAGCAAAAACACCTCTCATCACTGTTTTTATTGAAGAAAAAATTATTATTACCACAAGGACATGAATTGTAAAAGCACAATATACTAGAAACACTATTTTTCTTAATCATATACCAATTTTCCTCTGATAATGTTGTAAAGTTTTCTATCAAATTGAATCCAAACAAACTCTCACTCAACATTGTATTCAGATCATGCTTTTGAGTTTGATTATCAAGAATTGATATTATCGGATACATATACTTATGTAGCACCTCTTTATCATTTTTGATTAAAATATTTGATATAGTCAATAACTCATTATCACCTATTCTACGGTTGTAATATATAAGATTATTTAAAAATCTTCTTATATAGGAATCTTTTTTAATTTCTATAAAAATATTTCTCTTTGTACAAAGAGATAATACAATCTTAAAAATATTTTTATCTGATATGTTTGTATTATAATTAACACTTTTTTGTATATCAATAATTGTTTCGTGTGTATTTGAAAATTCATAATAGCGACTGTCTTTTATGTTTTGTATTAAGTCATTTAAATTATCCCCCACTATAAAATTTATGTTATTTTCTTTTATTAAACTATATAAATTGTTTTGATAATTATCTATGTTTTTTATATCAGCATGTGAACAAATAATTGTTTTTATATTATTTTTTATAGATTGGTATATTGATTTTAATAGATAACCTGTATGTATTATATTTCCCAATATAGAAAGCTCTCCTATTACTATCACATCATCACAAAATTCTATTTGATCCATACAACAAAGACAGCTGAGCGCAATGCCAAGATCATATATATTTGTCTTTTTATCAATATCTGTAGGTAAAAGGTTTACAGTTATCTTTTTATTATCTGATTTTAAATTTATCAGCCTTTGGGACCTAAGGGCTGAATAAATACGATCTTTTATATCAGAAGAGTGTTTTTGATTTATTCCTAATATAGAAAATCTATATAAACCCCTTAAGATTATAGTTTCTATCTCTATTAAACCTGATTGGTTTAAATCTGTTTGTATTGAATATATTTTGTAATATTGTTTTGTTATCATCAATAAGATAATACAATATTGATGATAAAGTTCTGATAAATTTTATATAAATTTTATCTCGATATACTTTCCTTAATTAGCCTATCTTTTATGTCTACAAATGAAGATTCCCCTGATGTTATGAGTAGAAATTTGTTATTTATAAATCCATATATGATATGAATATCATCTGTATTTCTAATATACTCTCTAATGTCGTAATTCTTTAGAATTCTGTCTGTGAAGGTGTCTGTATCTTTTGTGCGATATTTTTTATTTACAATTGTCGTTGTTGAGGTTGAGGTCGAAGCTGAAACGGTTGTTGAGGCTGTGCTGGTTTCGGTATTTAATATTTCATTATTCCCGATAAATATATCTTTCAAGTCTGTGATCATATATTTCTCCCAATCTAATATAGCCTTAAACGCCAAATCAAAACTATTGACTTTTATTAGTAAATAATTTTCGAACCTACCACCACCTCTTGAATATAGACCAAATGAATAAATATCATCAAAAGATCTTATGAGGGAATCGTCTCCAGAATAGCGTATCTTTTCAAAAAACTGCTCTATATTTAGGTTTGTTCCTATCTCTATATTATTGTTTGCCGTTATCTTTTTTTCATTCAAATTTTTCTTAATTTTATTTATCTCAAATATTATTTCATCTCTATTTAGTTTTAGAAAATCTGAACTTTGCATTATTTCAGGATTTAAAAAGTTCTTGTTTTTTATTACAGGAACAGTTGTGGATGTGGTACTTGCAACAACCTCAGTTTCATCCACCGGCACGTTTTTGGCTTTGCTCAATATATATAGCATCGCTGACACGGATATCATTACGAAAATAACTATTATAAGTATAAGTAAGTTTCTCTTTGTGAAAATACCACTTAAACTACCTCCTCCCATGTTATTTACCTGATTAGACTCAAGTGTTGAATTTTTATCTGGATCTGTAACTATTTTTATAATATTCTTACCGTAATTTTCATCATTAACAGCTGACGCCAGATCCCCCTCTAGTGTGTGTATTGTTGGTATGTGATTGTTTATATCTTTATTATCATTCATGCTATTTTATGTCAGGTTTATCAAATTTACTTATATTTTTCTTTTTATTGTTTCTTGTGTTAATTTTATTAAATATCAAATATCTTGAAGGATTTTCTGATAAATCTATAAATTCATCCGCATATTCCTTAACCATAGAAGATGCTGATTGACCAAAAGCAACCACTTCTACCCTACAGCCATAAGTACCTTGTAGATATTGAACTAGGTGAACAAAGTCACCATCGCCAGATGCTATTATTACCACATCAAGCTTGGGTGCCATTCTGATGGCATCTATTGCCAGACCAACATCCCAGTCAGCTTTTTTAGACCCGCTACTAAATATCTGTATGTCTTTTATTTTGGTTTCTATTCCTATTTTTTCGAGAGCATCAAAGAAGTTTTGTTCTGGCGCAGAGTCTGTATTTATAACATAAGCTATTGCTCTTATTAGGTTTCTTTCAAACAATATATCGTTTATTATATTTTGAAAGTTTACTTTAGATCTGTATAAGTTTTTAGCACCGTGATATAGGTTCTGTGTATCTATAAAAATACCAACACGCTGCCCTTTATGTTTTAGATTTTCCATACTATAATTATATATCAATTAGTTTATAATTAAAAATAACCTTATTTCAAAGGTTATTTTTAATATTATTTTCCTGTATTATTTAGATTTTGAAACCTTTACTGAGGCAACATGTCGGTCTGTATCAACTTTCTTAAGGTATTTTATATGTGATAATCTCTTTGAAACCATCTTAAGAAGACCTCTTCTTGAACTATTATCTTTTTTATGGAGTTTTAGATGGTCTGCTAATTGGTTTATTCTCTCTGTTAATATTCCAACTTGAACATCAGAAGATCCTGTGTCTGTAGGATGTATCTTGTTTTTTGTTATTATTTTAGTTTTTTTAATCTTAGAAATCATTACAACATATTAGCATACAAATAATATTTATGCAAATAATAGTATGTAGAATTTAAATGAATCTGGTGATTTCGGGCCTGAATTCTGTTAAGTAGCTAGACTTTTGAGATTATTATATTTAATAAAACATATATCATAGTATGTCAAATTATTTAAATTAATACCAATTGAGGATATAAAAGTGATATAATATATCCATATGACCATAAGTGAGTGTATTAGAAAATTTTTAGAATATATAGAGATCGAAAAAGGTCGTAGTCTTAAAACTATAGATAATTACAATCGCTATCTTGTCTTTTTTCAAAAATACCTGGAGAGTAAAGGTATAAAGGACATAAAGGACATTAATAGACACAATATAAGGGACTTCAGGATGGTCTTAAATAGAAAGAAAAACACAGGTTTTAACAAAGATCAGGATGAATATATAGGAAAAAAGACTCAAAACTACTATCTCATATCAATAAGATCTTTTTTAAAGTTCCTGCAGAAGAATGAGATTACCGCAGTTTCACCAGAAACAATAGATTTGGCCAAAATACCAGAAAGACATATATCTTTTATGACTGATAATGAACTCACAAGTCTTTTAAATGCTCCAAAATCTGATCTAAACAAAGAAAACAAGCATAAATATAGGGATATGGCCATAATAGACCTTCTTTTCTCAACAGGATTACGTGTCTCGGAACTATGCTCACTTTCAAATGATATTGATCTTAGTCAGAATGAGATTTCTGTTAGGGGAAAGGGAAGTAAGGTAAGGGTCGTTTTTATAACAGACGATGCTTTGCTATCTATAAAGGAATATAAGAGTAAATACCTTCATCAAAATAAGATAGTAAATGATAAATTGTTTCCCGTGACACCTAGAACTATCGAAAGGATAATAAAAAAATACTCAATAATAGCCGGTATATCTAAAAAAATAACCCCCCATGTCTTAAGACATAGTTTTGCCACCAATTTGTTACAAAACGGTGCTGATATCAGGTCTGTTCAGGCAATGCTTGGGCATTCTAATATCGCCACAACTCAAATATATACCCATGTGACTGACTCTCACTTAAAAAGTATTCATAAAAGTTTTCACAAGAAACCTGAAAGTCGTTAGAAAATCTAAAATAACCTATTTTTGTTATCTGACCTTGTATTTTGATCTTATTTTTTTAATCTTTTCTTCGACTTCCTGCTTGGTCTTGTCTAATGCAGTTTTATTTAAGGCATCAAGATCCTTGTCTTCCAACGATAAAAGGTCTTTTGACATCTTTAAGAGTGAATCTTCGGTGTTTATTGAAGGGTCATTGATACATCTATCCAATAATACATTCAATATCTTTCCTATTTTGGGTCCAGATTTCACGTGTAACTTGTTTATTAGATCATTACCGTTTATTTTCAGCATAGAAACATCTGTTGGATCTGACATAACCTCTTCTATTATCGACATGTATTTTCTCAGTCTGTAAGGATCTTCTTTGGGTCTGCCTGTACCAACTCTGTCGCAGATTCGGAGATTTATCAAATCCCATATGTTATCACGACCAACATTTGAAATCATACGCCTGACTGCTGAATGAGTTATTTGCTCTGTATCCGAGAAAAACATATGCCATCTCACTAGTTTAACAACCTTTTCTATAGTTTCATGTGAAAATTTTAAATCTTTGAGTATTGATTTTGTAATCTTTGTACCAACTACTTCATGATTGTAGAATGTAAAATCATTCTTTTCTTTAGAAAATACCCTAGTTGAAGGTTTGCCAATATCATGAAATAGGGCAGCGAGCCTTATTTCTAAAGGATAGTTCTTGTCGATAGCACATTGCAAACTTCGTATTAGATGCTCAAAAACATCATAGGCATGACAGCCATTCTGTTTTACATTGACAGATTCCTTAAGATGTATTGTTATGTATTGCAGAATATCTATCTTATTCATATATATAAAAGCTTTTATTGCATCTTTGGACATCAATATCTTACAGAGCTCTTCACGTATCCTTTCTTTTGCTATATTGTCCAATATATGTCTTTTATTCATTGCCGAGGTCAATGTCTCTGTATCTATTGAAAAATCTAATTGTGCTGAAAATCTAATCATTCTCATAATACGTAGACCATCTTCTGAAAAGCGGATATCTGGATTACCTACACATCTTATTATTTTATTCTTTATATCCTCTTGTCCTTTAAACAGATCGATAATGATTTCATTTATAGGGTTATAGGCGATAGAGTTTATAGTAAAATCTCTTCTACCTAGATCAAGCTCTATATTATCTGTGTACTCGACTGTGTCAGGCCTTCTACCGTCAGAATAAGAGCCTTCTAGCCTGTATGGTGTGATCTCCACAACACCTAGGTCTGTCTTAACTCCTACTGTGCCAAAATTGTTCTCATAAAATGAGTCAGGAAACACCTCTTGTATTTCCTCAGGTCTTGCATTTGTTGTTATATCCCAATCCTTAGGCTCTTTGTTCATTAATATATCGCGAATACAGCCTCCAACCAAATAGCCCTCATAACCTGATTTGTTTAAATCGTTGAGTATGTTATTGATTTCTTTTGGCAAATGTATGTCCTTTATTATTTTTGATTTATTCATAAGTATGATATATTAGTGTCTATACTTGAAATATAATACTTTTTGAGTAAAATTAAAAGCACCTATAGTGAAATGGATATCACATCGGTCTTCGGAACCGCTGTTCTGGGTTCGAATCCTGGTAGGTGCACAGTGTAAAATGCGGGTATGGTTTAGTGGTAGAATACGTCCTTGCCAAGGATGAGACAAGAGTTCGATTCTCTTTACCCGCACAAATTGGTTATTTTGTCATATTATTTTGGGTGTATATATGTGGACATATTAGGGGGTAATTGTGGATAACTTTGTGTATATGTGTATAAAAGACATATTTCAACATGACTTATATCTAAACAAAATAGTCTAATAAAAATATCTTTATATTATCTTTATCTTTTCTTGTGTGTAAATTTATTATTTATTTAAAATAAATTTATGTCTTATTTTGTAAAATATTAGACATGAACAATATAAATAGTAAAACAAAAAAAGATATAGGTTATAAGGGTGAAAATTTTGTAATAGACAAATTAAAGACATGTGGTTTTGATTTGTATAAGAAAAATATCAAATACATAGATTCTGAGATAGATATTGTTGTATATAAATATAATAAAAATACAAAGAATCTCGATATAAGAGTAGTAGAGGTTAAAACACGAAAAGATTACTGTTCTGACCTCTCTAATTTTAATCTTATTAGAAAATGGGGATTTGTTAGAAAATATCTTTTTAAGATAAAATCAGAAATAGATTTTGGTTTTGATATATTGGGATATTCGGAGATACATTTTGATCTTGCTCTAGTTAGATATCACAATGACAATTTCTATCTATATAACTATATTAAGGATGTCAATCTGATCTTGTGAGGTCTCTAAGGTTTCTTATTATGGAATAATATGTTATTATCTATTTATTCGGGGCGTGGTGTAACGGCTAACATACATGACTTGGGCTCATGTGACTCTGGGTTCGAATCCCAGCGCTCCGACAATATGGTGTTTATAAAAAACAAGGAAGATTTTGTTTGTGATAATTGCGGATATAAAAATATAGGTAATGGATACACGAATCACTGTTCCATATGTCTTTTCAGTAAGCACGTTGATATCGATCCTGGGGATAGGTTGAATACATGTGGTGGACTTATGAAGCCTGAATTTGTATCATATACAAACAAAGATAAGTATGTAATTCAGAGATGCTTAACATGTTTATTTGAAAGAAAAAATATTTTAAACGACAATGATTCTTTAGATACTATGATAAAGGTTCAAAACAGTGACAAATAAACTATATTGTGTATAAAGATATTATCTGTTATTATACTTATATTAATTAAATAAGCGGGATTGGTTTAGTGGTAGAATGACTGCCTTCCAAGCAGTAGACAAGAGTTCGATTCTCTTATCCCGCACAGATAATGAACGATAAATTAAAATTAAAAATACCGCTCGTAAAGAACGGTATTTTTATTTAGCTTAGTGCTTAAAGAATTATTTAACTGAGTCTTTAAGTGCTTTTGCTGCACGGAATTTTGGAACATTTGTTGCGGGAACTTTAACAGCTTCTCCTGTTTTTGGGTTTCTTGCTGTTCTAGCTGCTCGTTTTTTAACTGAGAATATACCAAGACCTGCTATAGAAACTTCTTCACCTTTTTTAAGTGTGGCTATGATTGAATCCACCATAGTATCAACAACTGATTCTGCTTGAACTTTTGTTGAACCTAGTAATTCATGTATTTTTTCTACCAATGCTGCTTTGTTCATATTTTTATTTTTTGATTTTAAGTTATGTAAATAATAATGATTAATCTTTATTACCGGAGTAATATACTAATTTTAGATATAAAATCCATATATTGCAATAGATTTTATATATTTTTATACTGTGGTATAATTATATAACTTTGTCAATGATACCATATTTTTTAGCCTCTTCTGCTGACATGAAGTAATCTCTGTCCATATCTTTTTGAACTTTAGCCAAAGGTTGTCCTGAATTTTTGGATATCATCTTGGCTAAGGTTGATTTGATCTCTAATATACGCCTTGTCCTTATCTCAAGATCTGAAGCTTGTCCTTCATGCCCTCCAAGTGGTTGATGTATCATGACCTCTGAGTTTGGTAGGGCAAATCTCTTACCTTTTGCACCCCAAGATAAGATCATGGCACCCATAGATGCAGCTATGCCTACGCAGATGGTAGATACATCGTTCTTTATATGATTCATAGTGTCTATTATGGCTAAACCATCAACTACTGATCCACCCGGAGAGTTTATATAGAGTTTTATCTCCTTTTTTGGATCCTCGGATGATAAGAATAACAACTGCGCTATAACAACGCTTGCTGAATTGTGATCAACTTCACCGTTTAAAAAAATAATATTATCCTTAAGGAGTCTTGAGTATATGTCATATGCTCTTTCTCCTTGTGGTGTTTTTTCGATTATTGTTGGTATTAACATGGGGTCATTATAGCAGATTATATAAATTTTTCATGCATTTTTTAATTATGCTATATTTAATATATGCGAATACACAGATTTTATATAGAAGATATAGATAAACTGTATCCTGGTGATACTTACGTTACACAAGAAGCAGATTTGATACATCAACTTAAGAATGTCTTTAGATTTAAGGTGGGACAAAAGATGATAATGTTTAATCAAAATGTTGGCGAATTAGAGGCTGAGTTGATACAGATAGGTAAAAAAGACATGTCCTTTAAGTGTGTTAGACATATAAGGATAATTGAAGGGGGTGATGATATAAAAACTAAAGTGTCCTTGTACATGTCTATTATTAAAAATAGTAATTTTGATCTAGTTGTAGAAAAAGCTGTTGAACTTGGTATCAAAAAAATAATACCCATAATAACAGAAAGAACAATTAAGAATGATTTAAATATGAATAGGTTGAATAGGATAATCAAAGAGGCGACAGAGCAATCTGGAAGATTGGATTTGATGAGTGTTGATAACACTGTGTCATTTATAGATTCCTTAGATAAATCCAAAAATGAGAATGATATTGTTTATTTCGGATCTATTGGATCTGAGGAGGGTGTTAAAAATATCGATGTTAAATATAAAAATATAGCAGTATTTATCGGTCCAGAAGGGGGTTTTTCTGATGATGAGATAGATATGTTTATACATAGCGATATTAAACCTGCCAGACTAGGCTCACACGTCTTAAGGGCTGAAACGGCTGCTATTGTTGCCTGCGGTATTCTTTCTATATAGCTGTATAGTGGATTACAAAAATTTTCTAAAGATCCAGACAATCTTCTCCTTCACCTTTATTGAAAAACTTCTTCTACTCCAGGTATTTAAATCCATCTTTTGTGATTGCGGTATTAATTCACCTTTGATATATCTGATTAAGTCTGAAATACAATTTTGATTTAATATTTTTAAACCACATTCATAATTATAAGTTAGGCTCAAATTATCCAAATTCATTGTTCCAACAAAGGCTTCTTTGTTATCAAATATGGCAAACTTACTGTGTATCATTTCACTGTGAAAATAAATATTTATTTTGTATTTCAATAGATTGTGAATATATGTATTACGAGCTAAGTCTACAATGTTTATATCTGTCTTTAATGGTAATACTATATTCACATTAACATGTCTTTTAGATGCCTTTAATAGATGTTTTATAAATCTTTTATTTGGTACAAAATACGGGACTACTAGGTATATAGATTCTCTGGCTTCTTTTATGGATCTTAAATAATATTTATAAATATACCTCTTTAGCTGAAGTGGGGACTGTGTTATGTAATTAAAATCGTATATATCGGATAAATCTCTTTTGTTTGTTGATCCTATGTTGAATGTATGTCCATAAACCTTGAACCATGTCCTATTAAATATTTTTTTTACCTTGTTAATTATTATCCTGTCTTTTATTACAATGCTCAGCTCTCTCCAGTTAATGGTTGATTCACCAATACATACACTACCTGTAAATAAGTATTTGTCATCTACTATGATTGTTCTTCTGTGATTCCTTAAAAACCATATACTTTTTTGATTTTTAGAGAATGGAAAAATAGAATTAAAAAATTTAACTTTAATATTATTCATTTCTAATATCTTTAATATAGGTGAATTGGAGAATTCGTAACTACCAACATGATCAAACATCAGTCTTATTTTAAGACCTTGGTTTGCTTTATCTATGAGTATTTTTAATATCTCTCTTCCTATATTATCTTCTAAAAAATAGAAGATTTCCATATCTATACTATTCTTTGCCTCGTTTATTATTTTTTTTATTGAGTCTATGCTATCCTCTGACGTGAAAGATAAATAATAATCGTTATTCATTTTGTTCTGTTTTTTTGTTTTATTTTGTAAACTTAATCATTGGCAACTCTGAGTACTTCTTCTATACTGGTTAGACCGTTAGCTGCTTGAAAGATTCCATCCTCTAACATTGTCATCATTCCATCTTTTTTGGCTTGTTCTTCGACTTCATCTGCTGTGGCATTTCTAATAATTAACTCTTTTATTGTTAATGTGACTTTTAATGCTTCGTGAATACCTATACGCCCTCTGTAGCCATCATCACTATCGCTTATCTGGTTAGGTTTGAAAAAAGGTATGTCTTTCCAGGTTGCTTTATCGTCGACAACTTTCTCTAGTTTTAAAAAGTTTAAAACCCTATCTGTATTTATTTTTTTACCCAACTGCTGTAGTTCATCATCGCTCAGAAAGTATTTTATTTTTGTTTCTGAAAGTCTACGTACAAGTCTCTGTGCAATTATTATTTTAATTGTTGAAACCAATAGAAATGGTTCACATTTCATATCTATGAGACGAGGTATCGCTCCTGCGGCGGAGTTTGTGTGCAAGGTTGAAAGCACAAGGTGTCCTGTAAGTGCTGCATTTATAGCCAAAGATGCTGTCTCATTATCACGTATCTCACCAACCATTATAATATCAGGATCCTGTCTAAGTAGAGATCTTAAACCATTAGCAAAAGTAAAACCTATATCCGACCGTATTTGAGTTTGGTTTATGCGTTTTATTTGATATTCTATAGGATCCTCTACTGTTGATATGTTCACGTCCGGTGTATTTAGAATGTCAAGTGTTGTATATAGTGTTGTGGTTTTTCCTGAACCTGTCGGACCTGTTGTCAATATCATTCCCTCAGAATAACTAAGTGCATTATGCATATCCTCCAAGGCTTGTCCGTGAAAACCTAAACCTTCTAAAGTGAATCCTGAAACGTTTTCACGCAATAATCTCATAACAATCTTTTCTCCATAATATGTTGGTAATACCGACACACGAAAGGATATTTTTTCTCCATTTAGGTCTATCTTAAAACGTCCATCCTGAGGAAGTCTCTTTTCATCAAGCTTTAGATTGGCTAGGACTTTTATACGGGCAGTTATGCTAGGTCCTGAATTTTTGGGTAATATCATTGCATCATGTAATAATCCGTCTATTCTATATCTTATAATGGTATTTTGATCACCATGCTCTATGTGTATATCAGAAACACCTTGTATTGCGGCATGGTTTAATAGTGTATCAACTATCTTTATGACAGGTAAATCATCGGCCATTCTCTTTAAATCATCTATGTTGTCACTATCCACAACACTATCTTTATTGTTAGAGGTTGATTTTAGGTTTAAAACTTCTTTTTGTATAATGTCTCCAAAATCAGCTTTTAAACTCTTTTGATACTGTAGAAGAAGATTTTTTATTGATGAAGTGTTGGTAAGTCTGGGTAAAACTTTTAGCCCTGTCTTTTTCTTTATAAAATCTATGGCATTTAGGTCATCTCCATTTATAAGAGCAACCTCCAGATTATCATCCTTTTTACTATAAGCAATAATATTATGTTTTCTGGCGATAGGCTCTGGAATAAGTGATAAGACATCCAAAGGTACTTTTGTTTTACTTAATTCTATAAAAGGTATACCAACAAGATAGGCTTGCATTCTCAGAAAATCATCTTCGGTTATCTTACCCATAGATATCAAGGTATTTTGAATAGGTTCACCCCTTTCTTCAGCTTTTTGTTTTACAATATCATACTCATCTTTTGATATTAAACCCGAGTCTATGATGAATTTATATAATTGATCTTGATCTATGTGCATATTTTTTAAAATTGACTTTGTATACTATATAGTATAATATACAAATCGTAGTAAATCTATTTTATGCAGATGTTCGGAGTACAGAAGTCGCTCTTTATCAGGCGACTTTTCTGTTTAATGGAATTTACTTTACAAAATGTAATTAATAAATAAAATAAAACACATGTTTGATATAAAAACTATAAATCTCGTAATAGATCAGTTACGAGAAGAAAAAAACATTTCTAAAGAAAAAATAATAGAAGCAATAGAAGCATCCCTTGCTACTGCTTATAAGAAAGAATATTGTAAAAAATCACAACACGTAAGATGTAATTTTGATCTATCATCAGGAAAGACTGAGTTTTTTCAAGTTAAAACAGCCATAGATCCTGAAGATATATTGACAGATGAAGATATTGAAGAAATAAAGTCAAATAATATAAATAATATAGACAATGAGATCTTTTTAAATAAGATAAAATTCAATGATGATCAACATATATTATTGGCAACAGCTCAGAAAATAAAGAAAGATATTGAGCCTGGTGAAGAGATATTGTTCTCACTTGAGCATAAGGATGATTTTGGTCGTATTGCGGCCCAGACTGCAAAACAGGTTATCATGCAAAAGATAAGAGAAGCTGAAAAAGTTAATCTTGTTGATGAATTTGGCGGCAAAACAGGAGAGATAATATCTGGTACTGTGGAGAGAATAGACCGTGGATCTGTGTTTATAAATGTTGGTAAGGCTATAGGTGTTATGCCATATGATGAACAGATTAAGAGTGAGAAATTCAAACAAGGTGAACGGGTTAGAGCTTATCTTGTCGATGTTGATGACTCTGGTCGTGGTGTGTTTTTAAAATTATCAAGATCTCATCCTAGATTTTTAACAAAATTGTTTGAACTTGAGGTACCGGAAATAAAAGCAGGATTGGTCGAGATAAAATCAATAGCACGTGAGGCGGGTTCAAGATCTAAAGTGGCTGTTATGAGTAACGATGACTCTATTGATCCTGTAGGTGCTATGGTTGGACAAAGAGGAACAAGGGTAAACGTTGTTATGTCAGAATTACATGGTGAGAGGATTGATATAATAGAATATGTAGAAAATATAAATGAGTTCATTGAGAGATCTTTATCTCCCGCAAAGATACTTGGGGTGGATGTTGATCAAGATAATAAAGTTGCTCATGCTGTTGTAACAGAAGATCAACAGTCCTTGGCAATAGGAAAGGGTGGTCAAAATGTTAGACTTGCTGCAAAACTAACCGGTTTTAGAATAGATATAAAAGCTGTATCAACGGATGAAATGGAAGAGGTGGATGAAGAAGGAGGTGTAGAATAGATTATTAAAAAATAAGAATATATAAATATAATAATATGATTAAAGTATTTGGACACATTTCACCAGACACAGACGCTACTGTATCGGCAATAGTATGGGCTTGGTATATGAACACTTTTAGTTCTAACAAAGCTGAAGCCTATGTTTTAGGTTCCTTAAATAAAGAGACAGCTTTTGTTTTGAACAAATGGGATGTTGAAGAACCTCAACTGTTAGAATCTGTGAATGGAGATGATGAGGTTGTTATAGTAGATACAAATAATCCTCAGGAATTATTACAAAATGTAAATGATGCAAGTATTGTACAAATAATAGATCATCATAAATTAACAGGTGGATTGATATCTAAAAAACCAATAGATATACATATAAAACCATTAGCATCAACTGCTACTGTTATATATGATTTGATGGGACAACATATCGACAGTCTACCGACTCATATAGAAGGATTGATACTATCAAGTATATTATCTGATACTTTGGCATTTAGATCACCAACCACAACAACACATGATAAAGGTATTGCTGAAAAGTTGGCCAAAAAACTGAACATAGATATAGAAGAATATTCTCTAGAAATGTTTAATGCTAAATCAGATATATCTGACTTTACTGATATTGGACTTGTGCATCTTGATAGTAAAAAAAGTTCTGTTGGTGATAAAAATGTTCGAATATCAGTAGTTGAGACAATGAATACTAAAACTGTTTTGGATAGACTTGAAGGTATTAAGGCTGCAATAAATAATGTATTGAAAGATGAAGATGATACTGATGGTGTACTATTCTTCATCATAGATATCTTAAAAGAAGAATCAACCGTAATAATATATGATCAATTCGTAAAAGATCTTGTATCAGCTTCTTTTGAAGTAGAGATTGACGACAATGAAGATTTAAAATTATTGCCAGGTATAATTTCTAGAAAAAAACAAATTCTATTACTATCAAATGGTATTTCTTATAATTAATCAAATAA